>JAJCXU010000368.1 GCA_029263275.1 Ilumatobacter sp. | reverse complement strand
GTCAACGCCGTTGCGCCCTTCGTGTTGAACGCCCGGCTGAAGCCGCTGATGGAGGCCACACCGGGCGACCACAAACACATCGTCAACGTGTCCGCCGTCGAGGGCCAGTTCTACCGGCCACGCAAGACCACGAAGCACCCGCACACCAACATGGCAAAGGCCGCGCTCAACATGATGACGAGGACGTCGGCCACCGACTATCACGACTCGGGCATCAACATGAACAGTGTCGACACCGGGTGGGTGAGCGACGAGGATCCGGTCGCCATCGCCGAAGCCAAGACCGCAGAGCAACGCTTCCATCCTCCACTCGACATCGTCGACGGCGCGGCTCGGATCGTTGACCCGATCATCGACGGCCTCAACACCGGCACGCACGTGTGGGGCGAGTTCCTCAAGGACTACGCACCCACTGACTGGTAGCCGAGCGCCGCGCCGACGACGACGCGAGTTCTGACCATTCCGTGAACAGCGCGGCGAACACGAAATGGTTGATGCCGGCTGGCGTTGAGAACCGGCATGAACGACAACACACAACACGCCGACGTGATCGTCATCGGAATGGGTCCAGCAGGCGAACACGTCGCCGGCACGCTGGCCGAACGCGGCCTCAACGTCGTCGGTATCGAATCCGATCTCGTGGGTGGCGAGTGCCCGTACTGGGGTTGCATCCCCTCGAAGATGATGATCCGCGCCGCCAACCTGCTGCAAGAGGCGCGCCGCATCCCTGGCTACGCCGGCACCTCGACCGTCGTACCCGACTGGACCCCCGTCGCCGAACGCATCCGCGACTCGGCGACCGACGACTGGAATGACCAGGTCGCTGTCGACCGGTTCGTCGGCAAAGGTGGGCACTTCGTCAGAGGCCGCGGCCGGGTCACCGGGCCGAGCACGGTCGTTGTCGGAGCGCAGACCTTCGTCGCCTCGACGGGCATCGTCATCGCGACCGGCACCTCGCCCGCCGTTCCCCCGATCCCCGGCCTCGATGGGGTCGACTACTGGACAAATCGCGACGCGGTGTCCGCGAAGGAACTCCCCGCCAGCTTGATTGTGCTCGGTGCCGGCGCGATCGGCGCGGAGATCGGCCAGGTCGCCAGCCGGTTCGGAACCAAGGTCACCGTTGTCGAAGCGCTCGCGCACGTGCTGCCGAACGAGGAACCTGAGGCAGCTGCCGTGGTGGCCGAGGCGTGGGCTGCCGAGGGCCTCGACGTCCACACCGGCGTACGAGCGACCGCAGTCCGTCGCGATGGTGAACTCACCGTCGTCACCTTGGACGACGGCACCGAGCTCCGCGCCGAGCGACTGCTCGTCGCGACAGGCCGATCCGTCAACGTGCGCGGCCTCGGTCTCGACACCGTCGGCTTCGCCGATGACATCCGCCATGTCGCCGTTGACGAACACCTGCGAGCCGGCGAGAACATGTGGGCCGTCGGTGATGTGACCGCGTCGGGCATGTTCACCCACGTCGGGATGTACCAGGCGAACATCGCCATCGCCTCGATTCTCGGTGAGGAACACGAACCCGCCGACTACTCGGCCCTGCCTCGTGCCACGTTCACCGATCCCGAGGTCGGCTCGGTGGGCCTCACCGAGGCACAGGCCATCGCGGCGGGCCTCTCCGTCCACGCCCTCGTGCAGAACGTTGCGCACACCGCTCGCGGCTGGCTGCACGGCCCGGGGAACGAGGGCGTCATCAAGCTCGTGATCGACACCGACCGCAACGTTCTGGTCGGTGCGACCACGGCCGGGCCCCATGGTGGCGAGATGATTGCGATGCTGACCCTGGCGGTCCACGCCGCCACGCCGATCAGCCAACTGCGATCGATGATCTACGCCTATCCGACCTTCTGGCGAGGCATCGAAGACGCACTCAATCAACTGGGCTGAACCGGCATTCTCGGTCCCAGTCGACACTTGGTTGGTGCCGGAGCGAGTGCGACGAATACGGTCATCGACATGACGCTGACCGATCGCATCCTCATGGGCCCCGGCCCGTGCAACCCCTACCCGGAAGCCGTGCAGGCCCTCGGTCGGCCGATGCTCGGTCACCTCGACCCCGAGTTCATCGCACTCCTCGACGAAACGAACGACCGACTTCGCACCGTGTTCGCGACCTCGAACGCGCTGACGTTCCCGGTGTCCGGAACCGGGTCTGCCGGAATGGAAGCCGCCATCGTCAACTTCGTCGGCCCGGGCGACACCGTGGTCGTCGCCGTCAACGGCGTGTTCGGCGCGCGGATGGTCGACGTGGTCAGCCGGACCGGAGCGGAGGCCATCGCGGTCGAGCACGAGTGGGGCCAACCGGTCGACATCGAGCGAATGCTCGCTGCACACCCCAGCCCCGCGATGTACGCGATGGTGCACGCTGAGACCTCGACCGGCGTCGAGAGCGACATCGCTGCCATGGGGGCACAGAAGGGCGATGCGCTTTTGCTCGCCGACTGCGTCACCTCACTCGGCGGCGTCGACGTGCGCATCGACGAGTGGAAGGTCGACATCGCGTACAGCGGCACGCAGAAGTGTTTGGGCGTCGCCCCTGGCCTCGCGCCGCTCACGGTGTCGGACCGAGCCATCGAGCGAATCGTTCCGAAGCCGCAATCGTGGTATCTCGATCTCAACATGATCGCGGGCTACGTCACCGGTTCAGGCGCTCGGGCATATCACCACACCGCGCCGATCTCGATGATCATGTCGCTACACGCCGGGCTCGGTGCCGTGCTCGACGAAGGACTCGACGCCGTTCGCGCCCGACATCAGGCTGCTGGCGACGCCATGAAGGCGGGCATGCAACAGCTCGGCTTCGAACTATTCGCCGCCGAGGGCCATCGCCTCGCTCCACTCAGCTCGATCACGATTCCCGACGGGCGGCTCGGAACGCTGACCGAAGCAGAGGTCCGCAGCCGGCTGCTCGCCGACTACGGGATCGAAATCGGCGGTGGACTCGGCCCGGTCGCCGGCAAGGTCTGGCGGATCGGCACGATGGGCCACACCGCACGCCAACGCAACGTGACCACGCTGCTCGCCGCGCTCGCCGCCATCATCGACTGAGCGGTCAGTCTGTGCCTGGCACAGACTGACCGGTCGCCACCACGCGGTCGGCGGCGAGGAGGTCGATCGACTCGTCATCGAACCCCGCGTCGGAAAGCACCGATCGGGTGTGTTCCCCCATCTTCGGAGAGGAGCGTCGCGGCGCGATGTCGACGTTGCGGATGCGCATCGGAGCGCGAACGGTTTGATAGGTGCCGTGCTGGTCGTGCTCGATGCTCGGGAACAACCCGATCGCCACGGCCTGCGGATCGGCGGGCACCTCGTGCAAGCCGAGCACCGGCCCCCAGATCAGGCCGTGTTCGTCGAAGATCGGGCCCCACTCGTCTCGTGGTTTCGCCGCAAGCGTCGCGTCGATGGTCTCGACCAGTTCAGCCATGTTGTCGAAGCGGCCCTTCGTGTCCTGCAATCGAGGATCGTCGAGCAGGTGGTCCAGGCCCAGTGCAACGCAGAAGCCCCGCCACGATTTGGCCTGAGGCATGTTGAACACGACCCAGTTGCCGTCACCACATGGGTAGCGGTTCGCTGTCGCCACGATCTGCTGGAGGCGTGAGCGTCGCCGCACCGGCGCACGGTCGGCAACCGTGACGCCATAGTCGGTTGCCAGGGTCCACGCCGCCGTCTCGTACAACGAGGTTTCGATGACCTGGCCCTCCCCCGTCCGTTCGGCCAGGCGCAGTGCCGCCAGGATGCCGCTGAGCAAGGCGAGACCCGTGGTGTGATCGCCCTGCGCCGGGCGGGCGCCCGGCACCGAGCCTTCCGGTCCATCGCGCATCGAGTCATACAGACCAGAGCGCCCGAAGAATGCGGTGACGTCATAACCGGGACGTTCCGCCTCCGGGCCATTCGTGCCGTACCCGGTCAACGTCGCATGAACGAGCTTGCTGTTGGTTGCCAACAGCTGCTCAGGCGCCAGACCAAACTTCTCCTGACGCCGCGGAAGAAGGTTGCACAAGAAGACGTCGGCCGTCGCACACAAACGGTGCACGATCTCGCGACCTGCGTCTGACCCGAGGTCGACGGCAATCGACCGCTTACCCCGGTTGTCGACGTCGAACTGGAAGTCGTAGCCCTTGAACGGCCCGTCGACCTTGGCCGGGCGCGTCATCTCACGCATCGGATCGCCTTCGAGCGGTTCGATCTTGATCACGTCAGCACCGAGATCAGACAGGATCGCGGCGGCGCTTGGCGCTGCCATCCAACTGTCGATTTCAATGACGCGAATGTCGTCGAGGGGCAGAGTCACGCGGCGACCACAGCATCGAAGAGGGCAGATTTCATCGGTGCATCCTCCCAGAACGCGCCGCCGCGCTTCGACTCGGCGGGGCCTGATCGACGACATCTGCACGCCTCGAGACCTGCCACCCGAAATCGCTGCGAGATTTTCTCGCGCCGATGTCCGATCCGGCGCGGCCGGTACGTCGTCTTGGTGTCGACAATCGTCGGCGTCAACCAATCCACGAACAACCACGTGCAACCAAGGAGAGACCAATGGCGAAATATCATCTGACCTACAGCGGCGGCGGCCCGATGCCCGAGACCGAAGAAGGTGCTGCCGAAGTGATGGCCGCCTGGAATGGTTGGTTCGGCCAACTCGGCCAGAACGTCACCGATGGCGGCAACCCGTTTGGCCCCCGCCAGACGATTGCAGCCGACGGCTCAGTCAGCGACGCGGGCGGCTCGACCGGCTACTCGATCATCACTGCCAACGATCTCGCCGCGGCAGTCGAGATGTCCAAGGGATGCCCGGTGCTCGCCAATGGCGGCAACGTCGAAGTGTCGGAGTGCATCGACATGTGATTCGTCAGCGTGGGGCGAACGCCTCATCGGGTTCGTCGTCGCTCGGCGAGCCGACCAACTGGGGATACAGCACATCGAAGTCGGCGAGCATTTCGTCGAGCGGGAGGTCGTCATAACTGCCCCGCTCGGACACGTATTCCATGTGCCGACGACCTGTTTGGTCGTAGGCGTGCATCAGCGCATCGCCGGTGCCGTCGAAATCGAGCACCTTGACGCCGAACCGTTCGCACAGCTCGATGTTGAACGCGGAACTGACCTTGAACCAGCGTTCGCCGAGCAACAGCTCGCTGTACCCATGCCAGTAGAACACGTCGGTTCCCATCCGTTCCTCGAGCTTGTCGCTTGTGAGGTGATTGCGCACGTCGGCGAACCCGAGCCGAGCAGCGATGCCAGCGCGCCGCGCCGCGGCGGTGAGCAGCACTGCCTTGGGTACACACCAGTTCGACGACGTTCCGACGATCGCGCTCGCTCGGTAGTCGCCGCGATTCCGACTCACTTCGTAGGGGTCGTAGCGGAAGCCGTCGCGTACGGCCAGGAACAGGGCAACGGCCGTGGCGGTGGTGTCGTCAGTCGACACGCCGTCGAGTGCCTTGTCGACGAATCCGCCAACCTCAGCGCTGTCGGAGTCGATGAACCAGGTCGGTCCGGTGAGTGGGTTGTCGGCCATCGCCCCATCGTTCCAGACCGGCACGGCGAGACGACCGGCAGACCAAGAATTTCTGACCGTGGACGCTGGACGCCGGGCGCGCGAAGATCGGTACATGACCGCTGATCAGTCCTCGTTCGTGTCGTCTGCCGATGGAACGGAAATCGCCACGACCGCCTGGACTGCCGTCAGCGGTGAGCCGATCGGCGCCGTCCAGATCGCCCACGGACTGGCCGAGCACGCCGCCCGCTACGAGCGCTTCGCCATGGCACTCAACGCCGCGGGATTCCTCGCCTTTGCCACAGATCATCGCGGTCATGGCCGCACCGGTCGCGACCGGCTCGGCGACTTCGGTGCCGCCGGGTTCGACGGACTCATCAGCGACGTCGCCCAGTACGGAGCGACAATCAACGACGAGCACGAGCTCCCATTGTTCCTGCTCGGCCATTCGATGGGGTCATTCGCGTCGCAGGCGATCATCGTCGACAACACCGATCAGTACGCAGGCGTCGTGCTCTCCGGATCGACTGCCCTCGACGTGCTCGCGGCGGGCCTGGCCGACTCGGAGGGGCCAGCGGGACTCGAGGCGTTCAACGTGGGCTTCGAACACCGCACGGGATACGAGTGGCTGTCACGCGACGAGGCCGAGGTCGACTTGTACGTCGCCGACCCGTGGTGCGGATTCGACACACCCGACGACCTCATCCCCGCCTTGTTCGCTCCGGCCGCACGCCTCGCTGACCCTGAGGTGCTCGCCGGGATTCGCAGTGACCTGCCGCTCCTGATCGCGTCCGGAGTCGACGACCCCCTGGCGGGCGGCGGGCAGTTGGTCGAACTGCTCGGTCAGCGGTACCGCGACGCTGGAGTCACGGATCTGACCGTGCAGCTGTACCCGGGTGCCCGACACGAAATCCTCAACGAGACCAACCGTGACGAGGTCACAAACGACATCGTCAACTGGTTGGCCCGCCATACCTCGCGCTGAGTTCTTGCTGAGCCGTCACGCGGTGCGGCCGTAGAAGGTCGCGAGGGCCGACTCGGAGAGCGCGACCCCTGGTTGATCGTTGTACGCGAATACGACGAGCAGACGGGTGGTGTTCCCTTCGGTCGGCGTGACCCGGTGCAGCGCATTGCGGCCACGGAACACCACGAGATCGCCAGGCGAGAAATCGAGCGTGTGGACCGGTTCGTCGCCGTCGAGGATTGCACCGACACGGTCGAAGGCCATCTCCCCCGCATCGGCATCGCGAACCGCCGGCACGTGCTCAAAATGTGCCCCACGCTCCGCTGCCTGCAACAACATCGTGACGGCAAACGACGAGTTGTCGAAGTGCCAACCGAGTTCCATGCCCTCGGCCGCGAAGTGCACGTTGACCGACGACACGTCGTCGGCGTACGGGTGGATCTCCTCGATACCGAGCACGCCGCACAGGAACGCCCGGAATGACACATCCTCGTAGATCTCGCGCAACGCAGAGTCCGCGGGGATCTCGTCGTCGGCGATGAGACCTTTGCTGCTCTCAAGCTGCCGGTTGAACGTGTGTGCATCTGGCAACGCCGGGTCTGCGGGAGTGAGATACACGTTGTGGGTGGTGCCGGCGTAGAACGCGTCGGGCTCGCGGGGAGCGGACTCGGCAACGACCCGCTCAATGGTGCGGGCGTGAGCAAACCCTGCGAGCACGAGCGCGCCGTCACGATCGAGCCGCTCGCGACACTCGCTGATGTAGGTGCTGTTGGCGATCGGGTGACGGTCGGTGTCGAGGTGCGCGGTGGTCATCTTCCGCTCCGTGCTGGCGTCGAGTGGGTTGGCGAGCCGACCGTGGCGAGTGGGCCGATGGTCTGTCGAATGAGTGGGACGCCAGGACGGTAGGCGAGATGGTGATGGCTCGGCGCGTCGAGAATCACGGCATGTCCCGTGGCGCCCGGGGTCAATCGGCCGATGTCGGTCCGTTGCAGTGCCGCGGCTCCTCCCAGGGTGACGGCTTGGACTGCCTCGTCGATGGTCAGGCCCATCTCACGCACCGCGATGGCGATGCAGAACGAGATGGAGGTGGTGTAGCTCGATCCGGGGTTGCAGTTGGATGCGAGCGCAATCGTCGCACCGGCGTCAATCACCCGCCGGGCATCCGCGTAGGGCTGACGGGTCGAGAAGTCGGCCGCCGGGAGGAAGGTGGCGACCGTGTCGCTGCCAGCGAGCGCGGCGATGTCGTCGTCGGTGAGGTAGGTGCAGTGGTCGACGGACGCGCACCCGCACTCGACGGCCAACTGCACGCCGGGCCCGTGACCGAGCTGGTTGCCGTGCAACCGGAGTCCGAGGCCTGCGGCCCGACCGGCATCGAGCACCGCTCGAGACTGGTCGACGTCGAAGGCACCCGTTTCGCAGAAGGCGTCGACCCACTTCGAGTGCGGTGCGGTGGCCGCAAGCATCTCGTTGCAGACGAGGTGGATGTAGTCGTCGGCGCGCCCCTCGAACTCGGCGGGCAGCAGGTGGGCGCCGAGGAACGTCGACTCGGTGGTGTGTGCGCGAGCGATCTGGACCGAGCGCACCTCGTCGGTGATGTTGAGCCCGTAGCCGGACTTGATCTCGATCGTTGTCGTGCCTGCCCGGTGCGCTTCGGCCAGGCGCTGGCGGACCAGTTGGTCGAGTGCCGCGGTCGAGGTACTGCGCGTCGCCTCCGTGGTGACGCGGATGCCGCCGCCGTCGTACGGTTCGCCCGCCATCCGCGCGGTGAACTCTTCGGCACGGTCGCCCGCGAACACCAGGTGCGTGTGGGAGTCGACAAAGCCGGGCAGTACGCAGGCACCGGCGGCGTCGATGCGGTCGTCAGCCTGTGCGCCGGCGGGACCAACGTGTTCCACGACGCCGTCAACGATGACGACACAGGCATGCTCCACGATCCCCAGCGGACCACGCCCGAGTTCCGGGTCGCTGGTGATCAGCGACCCGATGTTGTCGATCGCGAGCGAGCGAGTCGGGGACGCAGCAGCATTGCCGACACCCGCGTTTCTGGTCAGGTCAGGCACGGTCCATCAGCTCCTTGATCGATGCATCGAGTTCGGCCGCAGCGTCGATCGTCGCGTGGCGCCCATCGGTGACCAACGGTCGGCCGTCGACGTACACGTCGGTGATGTCGCTCGTCGTGGCAGCGAACACGGCCGTTTCGACAGCGCGACCTGGGCCGGCGCCGGCGGTGCGGACCGAGTCGAGGGCGATCGTGACGAGATCGGCCCGGTTCCCAGCGGCGATCGCTCCCGCGTCGTCCCACCCGAGACTGCGCTGGCCGTTGACGGTCGCCATGTCGAGCAGATCAGCCGCTGCATGGGCACCGCGTCGATGGCTGCTGAGCCGTTCATCGAGCTCCACTGCTCGCGTCTCTTCGAACAGGTCGATGACGGCATGCGAATCGGAACCGAGTGCCATGGCGATGCCAGACTGCGCGAACTGGCTGGTGGGGCCGATGCCATCGCCGAGATCGCGTTCGGTCGTCGGGCACATCACGACCGCCGCGCCCGCCGTGGCGAGGAGGCCGACGTCGTCGACGGTCACGGTTGTCGCATGCACCGCGGAGAAGTGATCAGACAGGGCGCCTGCGTCCGCGAGCAATTGCGTCGGCGTCAC
>JAJCXU010000367.1 GCA_029263275.1 Ilumatobacter sp. | reverse complement strand
GTCCGGGTAGAACATCGCCGAGGTCAGCCCCTTGCATGCCCCTTCGTCCCACCACTTCAGCTCGTCGTCTGTTGTTGTCTGTTGTTGCGCCGACATCTCTGTAACCCCCAAGGTCGATGCTGGTGCCCACTCGTTGGTGGGCATTCTTGTTGCGTGAAGGGAATCTAGGTGACCGATGGCACGGCGCGCCAGAAAAGCTGCATCAGAATCCGCACTTTCCCGTCAGCTGTTGTTGCAGCGAGGCTCAGGTACTGGTCAGATCGCTCAGCAACTCGGCATGTGTCGTGTCGTTGAGGGTGACCGACTCGAGGTAGTCGGGGTGGTCGATGTCGATGCGCACGGCGCCTGAACGGAACGACTCGATCTGTTCTGGGTTCAGCTCGAACCGGATGTAGTGGACCGCTGCGGTGACGTGTTCGCGGGTCAACTGAGCGTCGTGATCCTCGTCGGTGACCGATCGGACAGCATCGCCGTTGGGCAGCACCATCACCAGTGAGCGTTCGATACCGACCAGGCGCGGCAGCCATTCGCGGAGTTGTTCGTCGCTCGTCAGTTCAAGGAACAGCGTCGCGCACAACTTGCCGTTGCCGGGAACGAGCGGGTTGTAGGTGTCGAGTTCGATCTGGATCTGCTCGTCGGTCACCAGCTTCTCGACGCGGGCCATCTCTTGCACCTGCATGTGCATGGTGTCGCGGTTTTCGAACATCAAGGTCAGGATCGTGCCGAACGCAAGGCGGCGCCGGCGCTTGATCTCCATCACCCGGGCCCGAAAGCTGGCGCGCTCTCGCTCGTACTCGCGGACGTCCATGATGTCGGCGAGGGTCAGTTTTGACATGTGGTGCTCAGTGTTCTTCCGGGATGCCGTAGGCCCGCGCGATGACCTGCAGTGGGTGAGTCGCTGCACTGCCGGTCTGCTCCATGATTGCCGTGTTGGCGAGGTGGCAGTCGCCGGCCACGGCATCGCCGTCAGCCTTGGTGATCATGTCGCCGAGCTTCTTGGCGATGGGAATCGAAATGTCTTCGTTCTCGGCCCGGAAGCCCCACATGCCGTCGACACCTGAGCATTGCTGCACCATCTTGACCTTGGCACCGGTGAGCTTCATCAGATCGCGGCTCTTGAAGCCGATGTTCTGGGCACGCAGGTGGCAGGGCGTGTGGTACGTGATCTTCTCGACGGTGTCGCCGTCGAATTCGGTGTCGAGCACGGTGTCGTCGGCCTTGTGCACCTTCATCAGGTACTCGGCTGCGTCGTAGGTGTGCTCGGCGACGAGTTCGGCGTCGGGGCCACCGACGTAGTCGAGGTAGTCCTTCTTCAGCACGTAGCTGCACGTCGGCTGCGGGACCACGACATCGGTACCCGAGCGAATCTCCTTGGCCAGCGTGGCGATGTTCTTCTCAGCAATCTTGGTGAATTGCTTGATGTCGCCGGAGTGGAGCCACGGAGCGCCACAACACCCGGCACTGGAGTTGTTGCACTCGATGCCGTTGCGTTCATAGACCTTGACGAGGTCCTTGCCGATGTCGGTTTCCTGGTACTCGACGAGACACGTCGGGTAGACGGTCACGCTGCCCTGGCGGTCGCCGAGGCGAACCCTCGGGCGCTTCTTGAACCAGGTGGAGAACCGTTGCTTGGCGTATGGCGGCAGGAGCCGAACCGCGGACACGCCGGCGACCTTTGATGTGACCTTGCGGACCATCGAGCCGGGTTCGGCATTGACGATCTTGTTCGCGATGGGCGCGGCCGTGGTCGCTGCCTTGCCGAGCAAGTCGGTTCGGCCCATCATCTGCGTGGTCGCCTTCGAGCGGACCGACTTGATGCCTTGCTGGTGCTGCATCGCGTCGGCCCTCAACATGAGCCGCGGGAAGTCGAGCTTCCATTCGTGCAGCTCAGGGATGTACGGGCAATTGACGTAACACAGCTTGCATTGGAAGCACTCGTCGACGACCTGATCCTGCTCCGCCGGGGTCATCCGGCCCGCGTCTTGGTCGTCGTGCCGGTCGATCATCTCGAACAGCGTCGGGAACGACGTGCAGAATTTGAAGCACAGTCGGCAGCCGTGGCACAGGTCGTAGACCCGCGTCAGCTCGTCTCGAATGTCGGCTTCGTCGAGATAGAGCGGATGCTTGGGGTCGTAGGTGATCGTCATCCGAGTGCTTTGTCAGGCAGTGCTCAGAGAGCGGCGAGTCCTTCGGCGAACTTGCCGGCGTGGCTCTTCTCGGCGCGAGCGAGCGTCTCGAACCAGTCGGAGATCTCGTCGAAGCCTTCGTCGCGTGCGGTCTTGGCGAAGCCGGGGTACATCTCGGTGTACTCGTAGGTCTCGCCGGCGATCGATGCCTTGAGGTTGTCTTCGGTGTCACCGATCGGCTCACCGGAAGCGGGGTCGCCAACTTCGGCGAGGTACTCGAGGTGACCGTGCGCGTGGCCAGTCTCGCCTTCGGCGACCGAGCGGAACAGCGCGGCGGTGTCGGGGTAGCCCTCGACGTCGGCCTTCTGGGCGAACCACAAGTAGCGGCGGTTGGCCTGGCTTTCGCCGGCGAATGCCTCCGAAAGGTTTTCGTGTGTCTTGGTACCTGCGAGATCGGGCATGTGAGTTCTCCGTTGTATGTGTTTGCGAGGGCTTTCCAGCTTTCAAGCTAGATCGTGCGCCGCTGCGGACACAACTCATGCGACACGGAAATCGCGCTCGGACGAACGTCACACGAATATG
>JAJCXU010000366.1 GCA_029263275.1 Ilumatobacter sp. | reverse complement strand
CGCCGTGGACTTGCAGTGGCTCACCGGACAACGCCGCATGCGTGAAGGCTGGGACAACGGCGGCGTATGCATGGCCCGGCTCCTGACGGGGGCCGTACACGTTGAAGAATCGGAAGGCGAGCGTCTTGAGACCAAAGCTCTTCTGCCAAGCCAGCGCGTACTGCTCCGCCGCCAGCTTGCTTGCGGCATACGGTGACACTGGCAACGTGGCCAGCATCTCGTGCTTCGGCAGCGTGGGGTTCGAGCCATAGACCGACGAGGATGACGCGACGATGACGTGTGCGTCGCTCAGCGTTCGGGCAGCTTCCAGAATGCGCATCGTGCCCACCGTGTTCGCCTCGTGCGAGGCGACCGGGTCGGCAATCGATCGAGGCACCGACGGGCGAGCCGCGAGGTGCACAATTGTGTCGACCCCGGCCATGGCGTCTGCCAATGCGGCTTCGTCGAGCATCGACCCAGTGACGAGCCGGACGTCGATTCCGCTCAAATTGTTGGTCGATCCTGTCGAGAGATCGTCGATGCCGACCACGTCGGTCACATCAGAGGACTGGCCGAGGCGCTCGCAGACGTGGGAACCGATGAACCCGGCTGCACCGGTGACAAGAACGCGCACGCCGGCAGGCTACCGAGGGCGTCTGAGCCGGCTCGCGCTCACCAAGCGATCTCGGGCAGGCCGTAGGTGACGCACAGGCCGACGCCGTTGAGGAGCAACATCGCCACAATGATGAGCCCGACCGTGAACACACGACGCGGCGTCCGATCCGCCGCCGACATCTGGGGTACGGGCATGTACCACTCGGGCAGCAACTCAGCACCCATCGACTCCTGGCCAAACGGAACGGCACCGTCGGCAAACGGATCCGTGGGGGTCGACGCCATCGCGAGATCTGCGAGTTCGGCGTCACTCAGGTGTTCAGCCATGCCTGCATCGTAGAAGGCGGGAGCCGTGGGCGCCGGTGGTGATCCCGACGTTTTCAAGCTGTTGATCGACGGGCATCACAGGCAACGAGCGCCACGACGCAATGGTGCCGCCAGTGAAGCAACAACACAGGTACAGGGCATGATCCCCCAAGCAGGGCGATCCGACAAGCGTCGTCTCGCTTCCACCGACTCTCCATGTGTTGCGCCACTGGCGGCACGAGCACTCACTCTAGGAACCTCTGCCTGTGGGATGGAAGAGGACAACCCTGTGAATTACTCGGTAAATGCAGTGAATAGGTGTTGACAACCGTGTGGACACAATGTGAACAAGCAGGGTTTGTCCACAGCCTGTGACGAAACCGATGCGTCGCCTGACTCAGCGAGCTTCGTCAGCTGGCTGCGGCGACCTCGACCGGAATCCCGTTGAGCACCGCAGTGCCCGACAGCGGGTCCATCGCTTCGTGATCGGTCAACACGTTCGAGTTCACTCCCGCGTGTTCGGCGGCGACACGCATCTGCGCCCCGGGCGCGTTGTGTCCCCAGCCGTGCGGCAGGCTGACCACGCCGGGCGTGATGCTGTCGGTGACCTCGACGGGAGCGGTGACCGACCCGACGCGCGAGGTGATCGACGCGGCGCTTCCGTCGCTCAGGCCGAGCGACGCAGCATCATCGGGATGGACGTGCAGGGTGCAGCGAGGCTTGCCCTTCACCAGCACGTTGATGTTGTGCATCCACGAGTTGTTGCTTCGCAGGTGACGGCGACCAACGAGCACGAGCCCTCGCTCGGCAAGACCAGGGGCCGCGTCGGCGAGTCGCTCGAGGTCGTCAACGAACACTGGCGGGGCCAACTCGATCTTGCCGCTCGGTGTTCGGAGAATCTCGGGAAGGCGGGGTTCGAGCGCTCCGAAGTCACGGCCATGTGGGTGTTGCAGCAGGTCGTCGAGCGACGTGCCGTCGGGGTCCGATCCGAACCCGTCCCCGAAGGGGCCGCTGCGGAGCATGAAGTCGAGCATGCGTTCGGGGCCCACCCGCCCTGATGCATTGAGTTCCGCGAGAATGTCATCAGCGTCGGAACCGTGCAACGCGCTGTGCTCATTGGCGACCGCACCTCGAACCATCGCGTCAATCGTCATGTCATCAGCGACAGCCGGGTCGCCGTCGACACCCATCCCCTGGGCGACCATGGCGAGCTTCGACAGCACCTCCCATTCGTCCGGCTGGCCGTCAAGCGGGAGAACTCGCTCGGAGTAGTTGGCAACGTTGCGGACGCCGAACTGCATCAGCAGCAGGTCGTAGTGGCTCCGCTGCAGCTGCGACGGAGCGGGAAGAATCACATCAGCAAACTGCGTGGTCTCGTTCAGGTACAGATCAACCGACACCATGAACTCGAGGTCAGCGAAGGCCTCGGCGAGCAATTCGCTGTTCGGGTTGGACCGGAGCGGATTGCCTCCGACCGTCACCAAGGCTCGGAGCTGGCCGTCACCCGGGGTGGTGATCTCCTCGGCGAGTGCACCGACGGGGTATTCGCCCATGACCTCGGGGCGGCCACTGACTCGTGTGTGACCTCGCCCCACCGCGAACCCGCGGCCGGAGCCACTCTTGCCGCGTGTGGTCGCTCCCCCGGCGACGGGCATCGCGAACATGGCTCCCCCGGGACGGTCGAGGTTCCCGGTGAGAATGTTCAACGCATCGATGAGCCATGTCGCCGTCGATCCGAATTCGGTGGTCGTCGTCCCGATCCGGCCGTAGACCGTTGCGGTCGGCGCGGCAGCGAGCTCTCGGGCCATCACTCGGATCGTGTCAGCCGCCACGCCCGTGGCGTCGGTGACTGACTCTGGTGCGAAGGGTGCAATCGCTGCCGCAAACTCGTCGAGCCCGTTGAGGTACTCGCCGACGTGCACCCCAACCTCGACGAGGTCCTCATCGACCAGCACATTGCACATGGCGGCGAGCAGCAGTGCGTCGGACCCAGGGCGCACGGCGATCCACTCGTCTGCCTCCTCAGCGGTCCGCGAACGGCGTGGGTCGACCACCACGACCTTGCCCCCACGCTCGCGGATGCGTTCGATGCGTCCAGGAAAGTCGGGGGCCGTACACATGCTGCCGTTGGACGCGTAGGGGTTGGCCCCGAGGATCAGCAGGTGATCGGTGCGGTCGAGGTCGGGAACCGGCACGGTCACCGGCGTTCCGAAGATGTGGCCGGCAGCCACGTGACGCGGCATCTGGTCGACCGTTGACGCGCTGTACCGGTTCTTGGTGCCGAGGCTGACGAGCAGACTCCGCAGGTACATCATCGATGACAACGAGTGCGCGCCGGCGTTGCCGCCATACATCGCGAGCGCTGCCCGTCCGTGACGTTCGATGACACCAGCGAGGCCAGCATCGATCGCGGCCCACGCTTCTTCCCAGGTCGCCTCGACGTGCGCGCCGTCTCGTTTGATCAGCGGTGTCCGCAACCGGTCAGGATCCTCGTGGAGGTGCTTGAGGGTCGACCCCTTCGGGCAGATGAACCCCTTCGAGAACACGTCGTTCATGTCACCGCGAATGCGCTGGACCGTCTCTCCGCCGGCGCCGTCGGACTTGAGGGTGATCTCCAAGCCGCAGGTCGCCTCACACAGCGGGCACGTCCGATAAGCGGTTCGCGTCCCGACCGCGATCCCCGTCTGGTTTGCGGACTCGGTTGCGGAATCGTTCTCGATGACGGCCATCACCGATGATCGCAGACCCAGTGGTCGAGCGGCGAGTCTGCGAGGATCACGCCATGACTCGTCGCGTCTTTCCCGACTCCGCTGACACGACCATCCCGCAGGCCTATGACGCCCCACTCGGGGCACCGCGAGATCGGTCGTGGGTGGGCCTGTGCATGGTCAGCTCGATTGATGGTTCGACCGTGGTCGATGGCAGGAGCACCGAGTTGTCGAGTGCGAACGATCTGACCGTGTTGCTCAGTCTCCGACGGCTCGCCGACGTCATCATCGTCGGCGCCGGCACCGTTCGCGGTGAGGGGTATGGCCCACCCGACACCGTCGGTCAGCGCATCGGCGTGGTCACCGCGAGCGGCCGAGTCGACACGTCGCTGCCGCTCTTCACATCAGGCGCTGGCTTCCTGATCACGACCAACGAGACCGACATTGCTCCCGGCGTCGACGTCATCCGCGCCGGGAAGGAGATCGTCGACCTTCGGTCCGCGGTGGCTCGCCTCGCCGAGATCCATCCCGCGCCGCACTTCGTTCAGGTCGAGGGCGGAGCGCTGCTCAACGGTGCTGTCCTCGACGCTGACCTGTTCGATGAGATCAATCTCACCACCTCGCCGCTGTGCGTCGGCGGGGCGGGACCCCGTCTCACGGCAGGTGCTGACGACTTGGCGCAGCGCTTTGACCTCGCGCAGATGGTGATCGACGACCAGTCGTTCGTGTTCAGCCGATGGAAACGTCGACGCTGACACCCACGACGACGACTTCGGGTGAGAGGTGAGAGGTGAGAGGTGAGACCACCAGTTCGCCCCGAGCTTCACCGGAAGAATGGGTGGGACGAGGTGCCGGGATTCAGACGGACGCGGGGTCGGCCTTCTCCATGAGTTCGAGTTCGCGGTGAAAGTCGGCCGCCGCATCGAACTCCTTGTAGACGCTGGCAAATCGCAGGTACGCGACCTCATCGACGGTGCGCAGCTCCTTCAGCACGACGAGGCCGATGTTCGCGCTCGTGACCTCTGAGCCCTCGAGGCGTAGGGCATCTTCGACCGAACCGGCGATCTCGTCGAGCGTGGCGGGCGCCACGTCGCGACCCTTCGTGGCCGCCGAGAGTCCGCTCACCAGCTTCTGCCGATCGAACGGCTGGACGCGACCGTCTGACTTCACGACCGTGAGGGGCGCGTGATCGACCCGCTCAAACGTGGTGAAGCGATGCGCACAGCTCAGACACTGCCGACGGCGGCGAATGGCAGTGTTCTCCTCGGCCACGCGTGAATCGACGACCTTCGTCTCATCGTCACGGCAGACAGGGCATTTCATGTCCCTTACAGTAGTTCCGCGGCGCCCCGATGCCGGGACACCAATGCGTTGGGACGACGTGACGTTTGTCGCGTCTGATATCAGGGCAGCCAGATTGCCTGACCGGCCTGAATGGCGACGCCACCGTTCAGTCGGATCAACGCATCGATGAAGCGGTCGCGTCCGACATCGCCTCGGTAGGTGTTTGCGATGGACCACAGTGTGTCGCCCGCTTGGGCGACGTGCACTGACGGCGCTACCTCGGCGCCCGCCGGAGATGCCGACGCAGCGGAGGCAGGCGACCCCGTGAACCCGGCCGACATGCCCACGACGCCGAGCAGGCCGACAACGAGCGCCAGGACAGCACAGCCACCGACGACCAGGCGACGAAGCGCATAGTTCGGCACGGTCGGACGCTCCATCGCACGAACCTCGGCGTGCGCTGCGAGCGATGTGGCAGACACCACCACCGGCAACTCCCGGCGAACCGTGACGTGTGAACGCGAGACGGCTGGCTCGAAGTTCGTTCGGCGGTGTGGTGCGATCAGCAATGCGGTACTCATGTCTCTCCCCAACGGATGACGTGCGGTGTGTTCGGTTTCGTTCGAACAGTTGAACGTGTGTTCGATCTCTGTTCGACTCAGTGAACCAGGACAAGTGTTCGATGTCAACTCGTACTTGAGACTTTTTTCGAACGACCGTTCCCGGTACAAATGTTTGACTCGCTCTCAGCATCCCCGTACGCTGTTCGGTATGGCCCCCAAGATCAGTACGCGTCAGCGCGACATTCTCGACTTCATCCAGCAGCAGATCAGCGATCGCGGGTTCCCTCCATCAGTGCGTGAGATCGGCGATGCGGTGGGCCTCACCTCGCCATCGACCGTGCACAGTCACCTCAACACGCTCCAACGCCACGGCTACCTTCGGCGCGACCCCAGTAAGCCGCGCGCTATCGAGGTCCGCTACGACTCCAACAGCGGCGCCATGATGGAGAAAAGGCCAGTGCGTCACGTGCCATTGGTGGGCGACGTCGCCGCAGGCACCGATGTGCTCGCCGAGGAGAACGTCGAGGAGCTCCTCCCGGTCCCGGCCGACTTCGCCGGCGAAGGCGAACTCTTCATGCTGCGAGTCCGCGGCGAGTCGATGGTCGATGCGGGCATCCTCGATGGCGACTACGTGGTGGCCACGCAAGTCGATCACCCGCACAACGGCGACATCGTTGTCGCTGGCATTCCGGGCGGCGAGGCCACCGTCAAGAGCTACTCGCGGTCGGGCGCCGAGGTCACGCTCACGCCGCACAACCCCACGATGGAGCCAATGGTGTTCGGTGCCGACGAGGTCGAACTGTATGGCAAGGTCGTCACGGTGATGCGGCGCTACTGAGCGCCGATCATCTCTCGTCGTCGTTCAAATTCAGCCTGCGGGGTTGCTTGGCGGCGCCCACGGTGATTGTTCGCCATCTCCCGAAGCGCCATCCGGCGGAGGCGCTGGCACTGGGCCGGGCGCAGCGGGTTGTGGCGGCCAAGCTGCCGGCTGCTGCGGGCTGGTCACCCCAGGCGCATGCGTCGGCGGCCCGACTGCAGGCTGCCAGCCCTCGGTAGGGGGCGCCTGCGGCATTCCCGGCGGTGTGGTGGCCCATGCTGCCGGATCGGCCGTCCAGGGCTCAGTCACGACCGCAGCGGGTTCGGCTGCTGCAGAACGCCGCGCCGCAATGATCAATCCCCCACCGATGAGCACGCCAGCAAGCCCGGCAAGCACCGCGCCGAGTTGCATCATCGCGACACCGTCCGAGGGGTCTCTGCCGATGGCGACCGCCACTTGGACATCGGTGTCACCAGGAAGTTCGACGCGCAACACGTGGTCACCAGGCGTTTCGACGCTGAAGGTCCGAACTGACTGACCACTGAAGCCGTCGGCGTCGTAGGTCGTCCCGGATGCGTTGGCCAGTTCGACGGCGTCACCTGTCGGCGAGGTCATCACCAGCGAGACTGCCGGCACGACGTCGCCGACGATGCCGTATTCGCCCTCTGCGACACAATCGCCTGCGATCGGCGCATCGAAGCGACCCGCTGTCTCGACGTAGATCGTGAAGTCTCCGGCCGCTTCGAAGTCGAGCGTCGTGTCGCACCCGCTGGGTGCCCGCGCCAGATTGCGTATCGCGTCGGACTCGAGCTGACCCGCCGAGTACCAGAGCCCAATCGCACTGAGCAGCCCAACGATCATGACCACGATGCCAACGCCAAGCAGTGCACTCCGTTTGCTCGAGGTGGTCATGTTGCTCCGATGTGTGAGTCGGTGGGGCGGCGTGTCAATTCAGGCAGTCGATGCGAGCCGGCGAGCGACGAGATCGATCCGTTCATCAGGTTGTACCACGGCCACACGGACGAAATTGGTCCCATCGGCTCCATAGAACTCACCTGGGCTCACCAGCGCACCGCCGTCAGTGGCCAGCCGTTCTGCGAAGTCCCAGCCATCGGCAACAGGAATCCACAGATAGAAGGCTCCTGCGGGGCGAGGCACGTCGATCCCTGACCACTCCGAGAGCACGTTGGCCATCAGTTCGAGTCGCTGCGCATAGCGCTCACGCTGTTCCTCGACGTGGACATCGTCGTCGAACGCGACAGCGGCGGCAGCTTGCACCGGCCCGGGGACCAACATGCCGCTGTGTTGGCGCACGCTGCTCAGGAAGTCGACGATCGCCGCGTCGCCGGCGTAGAACCCAGCGCGAGCGCCAGCAAGGTTGGATCGCTTCGACAGCGAGTGGACCGCAACCACACCGTCGAGGCCATGCTCGAGGATCGTCCGCGGCGCGCCGTCCCACGTGAATTCGATGTAGCACTCGTCCGAGAACACCGGAACACCGTGCGTTCGCCCCCACGAGGCAGCTGCTTCCAGATCGTCGAGTTGACCTGTCGGGTTGCCCGGGCTGTTGACCCACAGGAGCAAGGCCCGGTCGCGGTCCGATGCGTCGACGGCGTCGAGATCAAGGGTGCCATCGGGACCGAACGGCACGCCAACCGATCGGCAGCCGCCAAGTGTCGCGCCCATTGCATACGACGGATATGCCACCGCGGGGTACAGCACCGTGTCGCGATCAGGCTGCATCAAGCGCATGAATCGTGGCAACGAGGCAACGAACTCCTTCGTCCCAACGGCAGCAGCGATCCGGTCGATCGGCACGTCGACGTCGAGTCGCCGGGCCATCCAGTTGTGGCAGGCCGTTCGATACTCGACTGTGCCGATGCTCGGCGGATACGACCGCTCGGCGTTGCTCGTTGCGAGGGCCTCGATCACGGCGGCCGGCGGTGCATCGAACGGGGTCCCGATCGACAGGTCGACCAGCCCGCCATCAAAGGCTTCGCACACCGGCTTGAACCGGTTGAGCCGGTCGTACGGGTACGGCGGCGGTTCGAAGGGTCCCGTGAGCGCTTCGATGACGGTCATGGATTCTCCTGAGTGGAGTCGGGCGGAGACTGCGTGCCGACGACGAACTCACCGAGCCGACCCGCGGAGGCATCGGACAAACGGGCACGGATCAGCCAGGCTTCGCCGGTCTCGCCAGCTCCATCGCCGATCGACACCACTTCGCCCTCGCGGTGCACCGACGCCAAGATGTCGCCTCGGTCGTAGGGGACAACGAGTTCGTAGACCACCGCGAGCGCCCGAAGCCGATCACCGAGCGTGCGGAGGAACGTCTCGACGCCCTCCCCATTGACGGCGCTGATGGCAACGGAGCCTGGGTGCGACTCGGCCAACTGCTGGGCGACTCCTGGCTCGACATCAGCCTTGTTGAACACGAGCAGCTCCGGAACCTCAGCAGCCTTGATATCGGCGAGCACCTCGCGCACTGCATCGATCTGAGCCTCAGGGTCGGGCGCGCTCGCGTCGACCACGTGGACGAGATAATCAGCCATCGCCGCCACTTCGAGCGTCCCCTTGAATGACTCGATCAACCCGTGCGGCAGTCTGCTGATGAAGCCGACGGTGTCGCTGAGCAACACAGGCTCACCGCCGGGCAACGAGAGTCGTCGGGTCGTCGGGTCGAGCGTGGCAAAGAGACGGTCTTCGACCAGCACGCCAGACTGTGTCAGCACGTTGAGCAGCGTGGACTTTCCCGCGTTCGTGTAGCCAACGATGGCGACGTTGGCGAGGCCGCTCTTGTTGCGACCCTTGCGCTGCAGCGATCGAGTCTCGGCCAATCCGTCGAGGTCTTTCTCGAGTTTGTTGATGCGACGCTTGATCCGTCGCCGCTCGACTTCGGTCTTGGTTTCGCCACCGCCAAATCGGGCACCGACGCCACCGCGCTGTTGCGACTGCTTGTCGGTGATGCCTCGGCGGAGCCGCGGCAGCCGGTAGCGAAGGAGGGCCAACTCGACCTGGGCCTTGCCTTCGAGCGTGTGTGCGTTCTGGCCAAAGATGTCGAGAATCACTGCGGTTCGGTCGATCGCGGTTCGACCGAGCATCTTCTCGAGGTTGTACTGCTGAGCGGGTGCGAGGCTGTTGTCGAAGACCACGGTGTCGGCGTCGACCGCCAGGCAGAGCTGTTTCAGTTCCTCGGCCTTGCCTTTGCCGATGAACCACGTGTGGTCAGGCGCATCACGTCGCTGCACCATGCGGGCCACTTCATCAGCACCGGCGGTGTCGACGAGGAGGGCGAGCTCATCGAGACTGGCTTCAGTCGACTCCTCGTCGTCTCCGGGCAATGTGACTCCGACGAGCACGATCTTCTCGCGAATCGTCCGGTCGATCAGTGTGGCGCCGAGCGCCTCGTTGTAGGGCGTTGTCACGTGAGCGGTACGTCGATCGTTGCGATGTGGGTGGCCGGCCCGGTCAGGATTGCCCGGGTCGGTTGTTCGGCGTCGAACGACACGCTGGCGGTGCCACCGTCCATGTGTACGAGTATCTCCTCGGCGTCCGCCTTGACGAGCCCCCACTGCTTGGAAGCGAAGGCAGCGGCACACGCGCCGGTTCCGCATGCCTGTGTGATGCCGGCGCCACGCTCGTGGACGCGCATCGTGATGCCGTGCAACTCGGGGCCAGGCTCGACGATTTCGAGGTTGATCTGCGGCACCTTGCTCCCGAGGTCGGCGAGGTTGACGGCAGCGACCTCGTCGACGCCAACGATGCTGTGCGGATTCCCCATGCTGAGGTGTGCAACGGGACGATCGGGGTGACAGCCGAGGGTCTGCCAGTCCTCAGGTTCACCGAGGGTCGAGACTTCGCCCATCTCGACACGTGCGGAGATCGTGTTCGAGTCATCGGTTGCCCACAACGTGACCGTGCGCTCGCCCGCGTCGGTGGAGATGCGCTGTTGATCGAGATCACCTCGACGCATCGCCAGCGCCTGCGCGAAGCAACGGATGCCGTTGCCGCTCATCTCGGCGCGCGATCCGTCGGCGTTGTACAGCACCATCTCAGCGGCGTACCCCTCCTTGGACTCGGCGACGAGGAGTCCGTCGGCACCAATGCCGGTTCGGCGATCGCACAGCTCGCGGGCCAAGGCCGGGAGGTCGGCAACGTCGGGGTGGAACGCGACGAGAAAGTCGTTGCCCAGACCGTGGTGTTTCGTGAGCGTGAGTGAGGTCATTGCAGCTTCTCGAAATGCTCGATGACGATCGGCGCCACCTCGGCGACCGGATCCTCTTCGACGTCAATCCAGCGTACGCGTGGATCGCGGCGGAACCATCGCTCCTGACGTACGGCGAACTGCCGCGTGCGGGTCACGATCATCTCCATGGCTGCATCCTCGCTGATGTCGCCGTCGAGATACTGCAGAGTTTCCTTGTAGCCGAGAGCCTGACCCGACGTCTTCGACAGGCCTGCGGTTCGAAGTCCACGTACTTCGTCGATCAATCCGTCGAGAATCATCTGGCCGACGCGCGCTTCGATTCGTTTCGCGATCACCGCCCGCGGCCACCGCAATCCGATCTGGGCCACCCCGGAGTCGGGATAGTGGTCGACGCCAGGACCGAACGAACTGAACGGTCGACCGCTGCCGACCGTAACTTCGAGCGCTCGCACGACCCGCCGTCGATTCTCCGGTTCGATCTTGGCCGCCGCAGCGGGGTCGCTCTCGACGAGCTGTGCGTACAACGTGGCGAGGTCCTGCTCAGCCAGTGACTCGCGTACCTCCGGCCACTCCCCCGGCAGGTCGAAGTCGTCGACGACCACGCGGTGATACAGCCCGGTGCCACCGACGAGCAGCGCTCGGCGCCCACGTGCGTGGATGTCGTCGAGGGCAAGCTGATGGGCAACCTTGAACTGCGCGACCGTGAACTCTTGCGTCGGATCGACAAGGTCAATGCAGTGATGCGGCACGGCGGCGCGCTCGGCCAATGTCGGCTTCGCCGTCCCGATGTCCATGCCGCGATACACCTGCATCGAGTCGACGGAGACCAGCTCGATGTCCGGCAGCTCCGCTGCCACCGCCATCGCCACCGATGACTTCCCCGACGCCGTCGATCCGACCAGCGCCACGCGTGGTGGTCGTAGGACGTCCTTCAGAGCTGTTCGCCTTCGGCGATCCGCTGGTGGTGATGAATGACTTCAGCGACGATGAACCGGAGGAACTTCTCCGTGAAGACTGGATCGAGTCCCGCGTCTTCAGCCATCGACCGCAGCCGGGCGATCTGGACCTCTTCGCGCGCCGGATCGGCAGGTGGCAGCGCCGCCGTCACCTTGTATCGGCCGACCGCTTTGGTGACTTTGAATCGCTCGGCGAGGAGATGCACGAGTGCTGCATCGATGTTGTCGATGCTCGATCGAAACTCGTCGAGTTGTGGATCGTGCACCGGGTCAGTCATCAGCACCCCAACCTACCGTCGAGTCACAGCGGGGCCGGGTACGGCTGTGACTGTGGGATTCAGAGTGCGGCGACGGGAATGCGGAGCTTGTGGCTCGGCTCAGCGATGAAGTCGACGAATTCGCCGGTCAAGAAGTGCGGCGCGGCGCGGGTGACTCGCACCGTGGCGTAGCTGCCAGTGCGCAAGGAACGTGGCGGCGTGAAGTGCACCAGCTTGTTCTGACGCGTGCGACCGCTGATGACGCTGGGGTCGCGCTTGCTCGGCCCCTCGACGAGCACTTCTTCAACTCGTCCGACTCGGGCCTCATGCTTGAGGAGCGCCGAGCGTTCGACGACGACGCGGAGGCGTTGGAAACGTTCGCTGGCCACGTCGGGATCAATGAAGTCGGCTGCCATCTCGGCTGCCTCGGTGCCCGGGCGAGGCGAGAAGATGAACGTGTACGCGTAGTCATACTCCGCGGCGGCTGCGATCTCGAGCGTGCGCTCGAAGTCGTCGTCGGTCTCGCCGGGGAACCCAACGATGATGTCGGTTGACACTGCCAAGTCATCGATGGCCGCCCGAGCTTGCCCAAGTCGTTCGAGATAGCGAGCGCCGGTGTACCCCCGATGCATCAGCGCCAGCACACGATCGCTCCCCGACTGCAGTGGGTAGTGCAGGTGCTCACAGACCGCTGGTGTTTCGGCCATCGCCGCAAACGTGTCCGGACGCATGTCCTTCGGGTGCGGGCTGGTGAACCGCACCCGGCGGATGCCCTCGACGGCGCCGACCTCGCGGAGCAGGTCCGAGAAGAGTGGGCGAAGTTTGGCGTCGGTGTCACCGGCTTGGCGCGCCGCGAGCTGCAGGTCGCGCCCGTAGCTGTTCACGTTCTGACCGAGGAGCGTCACCTCGGTGACTCCATCGGCCGCGAGCTGCCGGGCTTCGGCAACAACGTCGGCATACGGCCGAGAGATCTCCGCACCGCGGACCGCCGGAACGATGCAGAAGGCGCAGTTGTTGTCGCAGCCGATCTGGATCGTGAGCCAGGCGTTGTAGGAGGTCTCCCGGCGGGCGGGAAGCGCCGACGGGAACATCGCATGATCGTCGATGACCGCTTCGGCCAGGATCTCGGTGATCGGCACGTCGGAGGTCGTCGACTCGGCCAGCAGCTCGGCAGCACGGTGCACATTGTGCGTGCCCATGACGACGTCGACGTGGCCGGCCCGCTCCGCGACGAGTTCCTGATCCTTTTGGGCCAGGCATCCGGACACGACGATCTGTCGCCCGTCCTTCTTGCCCTTCCAGGTCTTCAGGTGCCCGAGATTGCCATAGAGCTTGTTGTCGGCGTTCTCACGAATACAGCAGGTGTTGAGCACGACGACATCGGCATCGGACTCGGATTCCGCTCGGACCAGACCGTCAGCTTCGAGTAGACCCGAAATGCGCTCGGAATCGTGGTCGTTCATCTGGCATCCCATCGTGCGCACGATGTAGCTGCGCTGCTGCTCGGGAGCCTGATCGGACATGAGCGACAGGCTACCGACGACCCCGCCCGGCGCCGTCCACCCAGCCCGGCGCCGTCCACCCATCCCGCCGGGAGAACTCTGCCCGCATGGCACAGCATTGCGGTGTTTCCCAGGCAGAGTTTCGACCGCCGGGCACAGGCTCTGACGGTCAGCTGCAGCCGTCGATGCCCATCTGGGCAATGAGCGTCTCAGCGGCGATCGACGCGGCTTCGCTTGCGTCGAAGTCATCCGTCTCGCTCGCGGTGCGGACGTCATCGATGTAGCCCAGCAGCGCTTGATGATCGCTGTCCAACTCGCTTGGAGGCCGGAGCCCTGCGATTCCGTCCGTGAACTTCGCGGTCGCGGCCACCGTTTCGCGATTGAGTTCGAGCAGCTCATCACTCCCCAGGTCGGCATCTCGAGCTCGGTCGCTGATGTCGACGATGTCGGCTTCGGCCTGCAAGCACAACGTCTCGAATTCCGATCGATACTGTTCGGCGGTCATCGTGTCGTCACCTCCACAGCCGGTCAGGCTGACGAGCAGGAGCGCAGCACTGACTGCAGTCCAGCGAAACCGTTGGTTCATGGCGCCAAAGTATCGGCAGCAGTCAAGCGCCCGACAGTGCAGCGCCCGACAGTGCAGCGCCCGCCGGTCCGGCCTCGCCGTCTTGCATCGCCGGTATCGTCCAGGCCGTGATTGCGATCTTCCTCAACGACAGCCAGAACCTCGTCAAGGCGCTGTACCTGGTGCACATCATCAGCGTCGTCGCTGCATTCGGACCGCTGTTCCTGTACGCGCCGATGAAGCGAGCCGGCGAAACGAGCGCCATCGCAGCGCTCCACATGAAGATGTCATTCCCGGCGCTCATCTTGCTCTGGGTGGTCGGCATGGGCATCGCAGGCGTCAACAAGTTCGACCTTGCCGAGATGTGGTGGGTCACGATCACCATCCTGCTCTGGGTCGCCGCCGTTGCGGTGAGCTGGTTCATGATCAAGCCGTCCATCGCCGATACCTCTGATGAAGCGACCAAGAAGCTTTCAGCCGGGATCGGCATCACGCACCTGATCTTCACGATCAGCCTGATTCTGATGGTCTTCAAGCCGTTCGTCGACGGCTCCTACGTCATCAAGCCCTGACCAGGTTGGTCCGGTCACGGGCCGCCTCGATCCACCGGCTAGAACCGGTGGATGACAAGCGAGGCGATTCCTGCCGGCGACCAAACGTGGCTCGACCAGGTCGTTGAACCGATCATCGATCCCGCCCGACCGATCATCGATCCCCACCATCACCTGTGGCCGGTCGAAGGTCCGATCGCCTACGGACCGACCAACTTGGCAGCCGACACCGGCAGCGGGCACAACGTCGTGGCGACGATCTTCATGGAATGCAGTGCCGCGTACCGCACTGATGGGCCCGAGCACCTGCGATGCGTCGGCGAAACCGAGTTCGTGGCAACCAGCGCCGACTGGCTCGCGGCAAGCGCACCGGACAGTCCACCGATTGCCGGCATCGTCGGGCATGCGGATCTCGCCGACACGGTCCACCTCGACGCCGTGCTCGACGCGCACATCGAGGCCGCTGGCGGGCGTTTCCGCGGGATTCGAGACGCTCTTGCTCGCGCCACGGAGCCCGACGTGATGATGATCGCCGGCATGAACCCCGCTGGGAAGTACGCGGATGAGGCCTTCCGGGCTGGCGTCAACCGACTGGGCGAACGTGGGCTGACCTACGACTCGTGGCACTACCACCACCAGAACCAGGAGTTCCTCGAACTCGCTCGAGCAGTTCCGGGCACGACGATGGTGCTCGACCACTTCGGTACACCGTGCGGCGTCGGCCAGTACGAATCGCAGCGCGACCAGATCTTCGCGTCATGGTGCGACGACATCTCAGCGATTGCCGAGTGCCCGAACGTCGTGGCCAAGATCGGCGGACTCGCGATGCCGGACAACGGGTTCGGGTGGCACACCGCTCCGGCGCCTCCGACCTCAGACGAGTTCGTCGAAGAGCAGGCCCGGTACTACCTCCACACGATCAATGCATTCGGCCCCGAGCGGTGCATGTTCGAGAGCAACTTCCCCGTCGACCGATTCTCGCTGTCGTACGCCGTGCTGTACAACGGCCTGAAGAAGATCGCTGCAGCGTTCAGCGACGGCGAGCAGAACACCATGTTCGCCGGGACCGCCGCTCGGGTCTATTCCATCGAGCCCTGACACTCAGCCGTCAACGACTCGTCGAGGTCGAACGTGTCAGGTGCCGAGTGCTCAGTCCTCAGCTGGAGCCAAGACGAGGTTGCCCGCGTCGTCGAATTCTGCATACGGGTTGAAGGCGAGCTCCCAGAGATGGCCGTCCGGGTCAGCAACGTAAGACGAATGCCCACCCCAGAATGCCGTGTGAGGCTCGACCATCGGGGTTGCCCCGGCAGCGACCCACTCGGCATACATCGCGTCGACCGCGTCAACACTGTCGACGTTGAGTGCGAAGGTGACGCCACGAAACCCGCGCACTCCGCCGACGAAGGGCTCCGGTGACACCTTGGCATCGTCGGCGAGCGCGTGATGCTCGTAGAGCCCAAACACCGAACCCTGCATCTGGAAGAAGGTGATGGTGTCTTGCGATGATGTGGACTTCTTCCAGCCCAGCGATTCGTAGAACGCCGTCGAGGCGGCCAGATCGGCCACACCGAGTGTGACGATGGAAACGCGCTGTGGAACGGTCATCGGGAGGTCCTCTCAAAATGGTGAGTGGCACGTCTTCATGTGAGCACATAGTCCGTCGGACGGAGGATGTGCTCACACGAATACGGGTGGCAGAAGAGCGAGACGGGCGAAAATGCAATCGGGCGGTCGGCGACGCTGGAGTCAGGCCCGACTCTCAACGACACCGACCGCCCGATCGATCAGGACTGACGACTCAGTCGAGTGAAATTGGTTCCTCGTCAGCTTCGGAGAACGCTTCGGCGTCGGCCACATCTTCGATGACCGGCGCGTTCGGATCTTCCTTCAGGCCACTGGCGATGAGCACCTTGTCGCTGATCTCCATCATCACCTCAGGATTGGTGCGGAGATACTCCTTGGCCTTCTCGCGGCCCTGACCAAGCTGCTCGCCTTCGTAGGTGAACCATGCACCGCTCTTCTTCACGATGGCCAAGTCGACCGACAGGTCGACGAGCGAGCCCTCGCGGCTGATGCCCTTGCCGTACATGATGTCGAACTCAGCTTGACGGAACGGCGGTGCGACCTTGTTCTTCACAACCTTGACACGAGTGCGGTTACCGACGACATCAGTCCCGTCCTTCAGGGCCTCGATGCGGCGGATGTCGAGCCGGACCGATGAGTAGAACTTGAGCGCACGGCCACCCGGGGTCGTTTCGGGTGAACCGAACATGACGCCGATCTTCTCGCGCAACTGGTTGATGAAGATGCAGATCGTCTTGGTCTTGCTCAGGTTGCCCGTGAGCTTGCGCAGCGCCTGGCTCATCAGACGGGCCTGCAGACCGACATGCGTGTCGCCCATCTCGCCTTCGATCTCGGCGCGAGGCGTGAGGGCGGCGACCGAGTCGATGACGATGACGTCGATCGCACCGGAACGAGTGAGCATGTCGCAGATCTCCAACGCTTGCTCACCGGTGTCTGGCTGCGAGATGAGGAGCTGATCGACGTCGACGCCGATGGCAGCGGCGTAGATCGGGTCCATGGCGTGCTCGGCGTCGATGTAGGCACAGACGCCACCGTTGCGCTGCGCCTCGGCGACGACATGCATGGCGAGCGTGGACTTACCCGATGACTCCGGGCCGAAGATTTCGGTGACGCGGCCACGAGGCAGGCCTCCGACTCCGAGCGCAAGGTCGAGCGCCAGCGCACCGGTCGGCACGATCTCGATGGCCATGTTCGTGCGTTCGCCCATCTTCATGACGGCACCGGCACCGAACTGCTTGTCGATCTGGGCCAATGCCATATCGAGCGCCTTGTCTTGGTCCTTCTTGTTGCTGTGTGCTGCCATGTCCTCTGTTCCTGTCGTGTGCTCTGCGTGTGGGGCCGAGGCCCGAAGCGGTTGTTGTGGGTGTTGGTGACCACCGTAAAGATTGGGTGTCACAGAGTTGATCGAAGCCCCGTTGGCGGGGAGTGCTCAGCGCTTCGTTCGAATGACAGCAGTGTAGTCAACGAACGACTGTTCGGGCAAGCATCAATCGTTCGAACATCCAGAACACGGGCGATTCGTGCGCGATCCGCACTCGGTTGACCCGGACGACGTCAGTCGGCGTCGAGCGCGCGAGCCGCAATGTGCTCAGCGGAGAAATCGTCAGGAGACACCTCGCGCCACGTCAGATCGATCGCCTGCCACATCGTGTACGACAGCGGATAGGTGAGGATCGGCACCAGCAGCGCCAGCGGCAGGAACACCGCAAGCAGCGGCCCCACCGGCGTATCGGGCCAGGTGACCGCCAACGTGATGCCAAGTGCAACGAGCAACGGCCCGAGCGTGATGACCGCCGCGATGGCAGCCGCACCGAGTTCAAAGCCGACATCGCCGCGCCGCCACTGCAGACCACACGTCCGACAATGTGGCTGCTTCGCGAACCATCCGGTGAAGAATGCACCACGTCCGCCGCACCACGGGCAACGACGAATGACGCCACGGGCCATCATGCGAACGAAGCCAGGTGAGGTCACCAGACCCAGGATACGAGCACCCTCGATCGCAGCATCGGAGCCCTCCGACACAACGACTTGGCACCGACAGTCGTGAATTGGGCGCGAAATTTGTCAGACTCTCCCAATGCGTCGTTCACTTGCAGGGCTCATCCTGCTCATCTCGTGCGTGCTGTTCGCCGTGTCGATCAGCACATGGTGGATGCAGCAGGTCGCCTTTTCGCCCTCGAACGACGCCGGATCCACCTACTCCATCCTCGGCGACGCTGACATCCGCGGTGAGGTCGCGACCCTCATCGCGTCCGCCGACGCGGGCGCAATCGGCACCTCCACGGCACAGCTCCGAGAGTTCATCGAACAGATCTCCCGGCTCAACGATGGTGCCGCACTGATGGGCGACTTCGTTGGAGACGCACACGCCCGACTCATCGGCGACAACAACGAACCCGTCATCATTAGCGCGCTCGAGCAATACACGATCGTGCGCGACGAACGTGCGGCGCTCGCCTCGGACATCACGTTGCCAGTTCCCGAAGTCGGTGGCGTCTCATCGGTCAACTCGCTCACCTGGTGGCTGATGGTCGTGTCGGCAGCCGGCGGACTGCTGCTGTTGATCGTCGGCGTCGTCACGCGCCCTGAGCGCGGCGAGCTCACGTTCGCCATCGCCGTCGGAATGGGCACGTTGTCCGTGCTGATCGTCCTCTTCGGATATCTCATCCCGGTCGGGCCGCTCACGTCGTTCTCCGACAACACCTGGATGGGCGTCTTCCCTCGGCTTGCCAACCGGTCGCGGAACACCACGCTGCTGCTCGCCCTGATGTCGGCGGCGATCGCCGGTTCGGTCCTGCTCGGGACGTCCGGGCTGCGCCAACGTCGCCAGCGCTCCACCCCGCTCAGCGTCGGACGGTACCGCGAACAACACTCCTGGTCCCGCTGAGCGGCGCCACGTTCGCCGATCTCTGCGTCACCCGAACTCCTCGTTGCCGGAGGGCAACTTCGTCGTCGGCTTCCTTGACCTCGACGAACCTGCCCACCGCTCAGAAAAATCGAAGATGGATGTCAGCACCGCCAGCAGCGAGGTGGGCTTGCGGGGCGATTGCCAAGCAACTGCCAATCCTTCAATCCTCTTGGGATTCAGCGAGGATCACGGTTTTCGGCTGGCAAGGCGCGTGGCGCCGAGGATGACTTGTGTCAACGACGGCGCTCACGGAACGCAGCCAGCCGGAAAGCTGGACTCGGTGGGTGCTTCCCCTGGGATTCGAACCCAGAACCAATTGATTAAGAGTCAACTGCTCTGCCATTGAGCTAGAGAAGCAAGCGGCCTGAGAGGGTACCAAGCGAAAGTTCGCCCGACACCCGCTCAGAGCCAGCGTTTGGGGTGGCCAAGGGGACTTGAACCCCCAACCGCCAGGATCACAACCTGGTGCTCTACCTATTGAGCTATGACCACCATGTAGGTCGCACAGTGTGCCAGGTCTGACGCCGTTCGACACCCTCGAATTGTGCCGAACTTCGCGCGTCGAGGCGGACGCACGTGCCCGCACGGGCTGGGTCGGCTCACGTCAGTACCGCGGCATTCGCGATGATCTCGTCGGGTTCACCCTGGGGAACGACCTCCCGTGGCAACGCCAGCGAGAAATCGGTGGGCTGGCCAGCATCGTCGATCTCGATCACGGCGAAGACCGAAGCGATCACGCTCTGCGCATCATCGCGCCAGATCACCGCCACACGAACCGCCTGCGGGTCTCCGTCAATCACCTCGAGACTGCCGAGCAGCCGGTCGTCGCGGTCGATCTGACCGGAGCTCACGCGAAGCGGGTCGACCACGGCGACCATCGTCACGATCGAGTCCGGCGCAAGACGTCCCAAAGTGGCGGTCACCACGATGCGGCTGGGTGCCGGGCCCTCGACCTCGACCTCTCCCCCGATAACCGACTGCCCGTCGGGCGCGAGCTCTGCGATCACAACATCGTCGACGAAGAGCTCGACGCCATCGACGTCGAACAACGTCACGGTCACGTCGAGGTCGCGTCGAGCAACGTCTGACGCCGATGACACGATCGCTCCCCAGTCGTAGCTCCCGTTGCCGCGGTCGAGCAGCCACACCTCGTCGACCGAAGCGGTCTCCGCGACCGGAGTTGTCGCGCCAGCCGTCGACGCTTCCACCGCGTTCGGGGCAAGCGTCGTGGCTACGGCCGCAACCGGCCCATCCACATCGTCCTCGGCGAGCAGCAGCGCCGCCACGACCCCTCCGCCGATCAGCAGGCCCGCGGCCGGCAGACCGAAGCGCAGCAGCCGCCGTCGCCGCCGAGCGC
>JAJCXU010000365.1 GCA_029263275.1 Ilumatobacter sp. | reverse complement strand
GCCGGTCATGGCGACCGTGCCGTTGTAGAGGATCTTGAACGTGATGTCCTTCTTGGCGCCGACGCAGTACTGCAGTGCCAGCTGCGCCGAGTGGAAGAAGGTGCCGTCGCCGTAGTTCTGGAACAGATGGTGTTCGGCAACGAACGGTTCCATGCCGACCCACTGCGCGCCCTCGTTGCCCATCGCCGTGATGCCGATCGACTCGCCGACGCGTTCCTCGTCCATCAGCAGCGTCATCCCGTGGCAGCCGGTACCGGCACCCACGAGCGCGCCGTCTGGCACCTTGGTCCCCCAGTTGTGTGGGCATCCGGAACAGAAGAAGGGGGTGCGACTGACCGCCAACGGGATCAGCGCCTTTTCGCGCCCTGGCGCTGGCTCGGGTGCGAGGCGGTCGCCGATTCGGGCCTGCAGCCGCGACCGCAGGCCAGCGACGATCGCGTCAGCGTCGAGTTGGCCCCACGACCGCATCAGCGTGTGACCTTCTTCGTCGGTCTTGCCGACCACGCGCGGCTGGTGACCGCGGCCGTACAACGCGTCCTTGATCAGCCACTCGAGTGTCGGGTTCTTCTCCTCGACGACCACGATCTCGTCGAGTCCGTCAGCGAAGCGACGAATCAAGTCAGGGTTGAACGGCACGGGCATCCGGAGGTGGAGGAGGCGGATACCCGCGGCCTCGATCGCTTCGATGCCGTCGAGGCCGATGCGTCGGAACGCTTCGAGCATCTCGAAGTAGGTAAAGCCGGTGGCGACGAACCCGATCCATGCATCGGTCGGGTTGGCGCTCATCCGATTCAACCGGTTCTCGATGCCATAGCGTTGCGCGAGCGGGAGCCGAATCTCGCGGAACTCCCGCTCGACCTCGATCATCCGTGGGCCGAGGAACTGCGCCGACGGACGACTGATCCAGCGCTCGCCATCGACGTCGATGGTCGGCATGACCGGGTCGACATCGAGCACTGGAAAGGTGATCGTTCCCGACCCGTCAGCAACCGGGGTGACGATCTTCATCGCCGACCAGAGGCCCGATGCACGTGACATCGCCACGGCGTGCAGGCCGAGTTCGACGCACTCGGCCATGGTGCCGGGGTACAGGATCGGCATGTGGAAGTCGACGAGCGACGCGTCTGACGACGACGGCATGGTCGACGACTTGCACGCCGGGTCGTCGCCGACGAGCACCACCGCTCCACCGAGCGGGCTCGATCCGGCGAACACGCCATGGCGAAGTGCGTCCCCGGCACGGTCGAGGCCCGGCGCCTTGCCGTACCAGATACCGACCACGCCGTCGTAGGTCGCATCGGGGCGGCCGGCCGCGAGCTGCGACCCCATCACCGACGTGGCACCGAGTTCTTCGTTGACCGCAGGCTGGTGAACAATCGGAAGATCGGGCACCGTCTTCAGGGCCCGCGCGACCTCCTGATCGAAGCCGCCCAGCGGCGAGCCCGGGTAGCCGGACAGGAAGGCAGCGGTGTTCAGGCCTGCTGCTCGGTCACGCCGCAGCTGTTCGATCGGGATGCGGGCCAGCGCCTGCACGCCGGTGACAAAGGCCGTGCCCTCATCGCGTCGATAGCGATCGGCCAACTCATACGGGCGTTTCGTGATGTCGGTCGATGCTGGCGCGGCCATGCAGAAGTCTCCGACAAGACGCGGAGATCATGCAAGACTTCTCCCAATGTCTGCACAATTCACAGAATTTGGAACCTTCACGTGAATATCGACGACACCGACCGCCGTCTCTTGCACGAACTGCAGGTCGATGCGCGCCGCCCGAACACTGAACTGGCAGCGGCCGCCAACGTGTCGCCGTCAACGATCGTCAATCGGCTGCGCTCGCTCGAACAGCACAACGTGATCCGCGGCTACCACGCTGAGGTCGATGACGCCGCGCTGGGTCGAAACGTCGAAGCGCTCGTCTCGGTCAAGCTCCGCCCGAAGACACCCGACGCCGTCGATGCGTTCCTCGATGCGGTGTGGTCGTTCGAAGAGACCGTCGACGTGTGGCTCGTCACCGGCGAGTACGACGCACTCGTGCAGCTCAGCGCGCGTGACATGGCGACGTTGAGCCAGACCGTGCTCACCTCGATCGGCAGCGCCCCGAATGTCATCGACGAACGCACGTCCATCGTCTTCCAACACCGCACCAAACACGTCCGCGCGCCCCTCGACTGAGTCACAGCGGGGCCGGGTACAACTGTGACTCACTCACGTCCGGACCGGGTGCAAACGTGAGTCGGTTGCCTGGTGGTCGGGTCAGTCGCGATCGCGAACGCGGCGGAGAAGTACTTCCTGAGCAATCGTTGCGACGTGCGTGCCGTCGATGTTGAGGACGTCGCCGGTCACGAGGCCGCGACCGCCATTGAGCCCGTGCGAGCGAGTGTCGAACCAATGCCACTCATCGGCACGGCAAGGCCGGTGGAACCAAACCGAGTGGTCGAGGCTGGCGCCTTGGAACTTGGTGCGATCGCTGAGGTTGTTGTCGAAGTCGGGGTGCGGCGAGCGCGCTGCGCGTGACGGCGCAGCATCAGACAGGAACGCCATGGCGAGAGTGTGTTTCACCGGGTCGTCGCCGAGGTCGGCCATGATCCGCAGCCAGTAGCCGAGCCGACCAGGCTCACCATCGACGCCGGGCAAATCGACGGACCGCCGGTCGATCAGGTTGCCCCACGAGAAGTTGCCGAGCCTCGGGTCGTCTGGGAGCCGGATGCCCTCGGGGAGGGTGGCGATTTGCGCGTCGGCCTCGTCTTCTTCGACTTGGAACGACACCGACACGTTGAGAATGGCGCCGCCGGACTGACGGGCCACGACCTGACGAGTGCAGAACGACCGGCCATCACGCAGTCGCTCGACCTCGAAACGGATTGGTTCAGTGATCGACCCCGGTCGAATGAAGTACGAGTGCAGCGAGTGCGCCCGGCGAGTGGGGTCGACCGTGGCGATGGCCGCAGCGAGTGCCTGGGCAACGACCTGGCCGCCGAAGAGGCGCTTGCCCCACGGGTACTTCGCCGCGATGCCAACGAAGGTGTCGGGCCCGTGCGGTTCGAGCTCGAGCAGGTCGGCGAAGTCGACATCGGCGATATTCGGGGCGATGTTCCAGGGCTCGCTCATCGCCCCATCATCGCCCACGATCATCTCAGCCGCGCAGTCCACCCCTCTGCACCGCCCTCACCTCTCTCGAGTGGTGAGGTGCGCTAGACCTCCGAAACGAGCGACTCGTCGGCGACCCACGCGACGAGATTGGCGAGGAACAGCTCGCTCACTCGGTCACCGGACCGGTTGGTACTGCCCGAATTGTGCGGCGTAATGATGACGTTCGGCAAGGCCCACAGCGGGTCATCAGACGGCAGCGGTTCCGGGTCGGTGACGTCCAAACCCGCTCCCCCCAACCGTCCATTCGCCAAGGCTTGGGTGAGCGCCGCCTGGTCGACGAGCTCTCCCCGACCGACGTTGACGAAGAACGCGTCCGGCTGCATCGCAGCCAGTACGTCGGCCGAGATCAGCCCCCGCGTTTGCTCGGTCAGCGGCAATGCCACGACCACGGCATCAACATCGGCCACGACATCGTTGAGCTCAGCCAAGGCGCGAGTCGGAAACGGCTCGTCGCCGTGCGCAGCGCGACGAACGATGATCGGCTGCATTCCGAATTCGCTGGCAAGTCGCGCCACTTCTTTGCCGATCGGGCCCCAGCCCAGCACCGCCACCTGCTGACCCTCGAGTTCGTTCCAACGTGCTGGCTCCCACGCCGCACGGGCTTGCGCTCTCATCATCCGCGGCAGATCACGTGCCAGCGCGAGCAGATACATCATCGCCGTTCGAGCGATCGGCGCAGCGCTGGCTCCTGACGAATTCGACAGGCGGACGCCCCGGTCGAGAAACGTCGTGAACACCGGACTGTCGACGCCCGTCGACATCAGATGGATCCATCTGAGGTTGGGTGCACGCAGCGCGACGCCAAACCAGTTGAGGCTGTGTTCAGGCCACGCGTCGTGGGAGAAATGGGCGATGGTGATGCGGGCAAGGTCGGCGTCGCTGACCTGGAGGTCGCCGTCGAGCAGGACCGTCTCGATGTCGGGAACGACCGCTCTGACCTGGTCGCCGTAGTCGGCCCAGAACGTGTCCGTGCAGAACAGCACCTCACTCATTGCGGACGCTCATCGCCGTCAGCCGGCAGGCTGATGTCGCGGACGATGTCGCGCGCGTCGAACTCAGATGGTGCGTCGACTTCCACGATGCGCTCGTCGACGTCGTCGAACTCGGTCCGCAACGCCTTCGACATCACCGCATGCTGCGCATACAGCGTGGTGATGTAGGTCAACTCCAGAAGCTGTTCGTCGGGCAGCGCCGCACGAAGTCCGTCGAAGATCTCGTCAGGGACACGACCCATTCCCGTGATCTGACAGTCGGCGTATCCGAGCACCAGCCGTTCGACGTCGTTCCACACCGGCGAGGCCGCGCCCACCGCGACGGCCGCGATCCTGTCCTCCGAAACACCCAGCCCACGCAGCGACTTGCAGTGCTGGGAGTAGACGAATTGGCTACCGACCAACCAGCCCGCACGCGTCTGCCCCAATTCACGCAGCACCGGGTCGAGCTTGGCCCCTCGATACACGCCAAACCCCTGCACCGCATGCTCGAACACGGCATGGTCGTTGGCGAACACGGTCCACCAGTCGCCGGGTGTGCCGGTGGCGGTTCCGGGCTCGGCAACGGGATCACGGTCGCCGAAGAGCAGGCCGTACATCGTCTCGACGAGCGGCGAGTCATTCTCTGCGCGGGACACCTGGTGCAGTCGTGGCATCCGCTGATGCTGACAGACCTCGAGCACCGATGGCGAAGAGGAGCAAGCCACTCACGTTTGCACCCGGTCCGGACGTGAGTCACAGATGTACCCGGCCCCGCTGTGACTCTGCTTCTCGCTGACGGGGGCGGACGCGACAAGATGTGGGGATGCAGACAGCGGCCACCGACATGCTCGGCATCGAATTCCCGATCTTCGCCTTCAGCCATTGCCGTGACGTGGTCGCCGCGGTGACCAAGGCCGGCGGACTGGGGGTCCTCGGTGCAGTGGCACACTCGCCACAGGCTCTCGAGACGGATCTCGCGTGGATCGAGGCCGAGGTCGGTGACCGTCCGTTCGGTGTCGACCTCATCGTCCCCGCAAAATATGCCGGCGACGAAGACGGCGGTTACACCCTCGACGACATCGCGAAACTCATTCCCGACACGCACCGCGCGTTCATCGACGAGATCCTCGAACGCTACGAGGTCCCCGAACTCCCGGCCGACGACACGACGACGCGATCGAACACCGCAGTCGGCGGGCATGACGGCGACGCCCCGTTCAGCGCCAACGCCGCGTTGCCCCAGCTCGACGTCGCGCTCGCGAGTAACGCTGCATTCATCGCCAACGCACTCGGCCCGCCCCCCGGCTTCTTGATCGACCGTTGCAAGGAGGAGGGCAAGCTGATCGGCGCACTCGCCGGACGCCCACAACACGCCGAGCGGCACCAGGCGGCCGGCGTCGACATCATCATCGCCCAAGGCTCCGAAGCTGGCGGCCACACCGGTGAGATCGGCTCGATGGTCCTCATCCCCGAGATCGTCGACGCGGTCAACATCCCGGTACTCGGCGCAGGCGGCATCGGCCGCGGCCGGCAAATGGCTGCCGCGATGGCACTCGGAGCGCAAGGCGTCTGGTGCGGTTCGGTGTGGCTGACCACCGAGGAAGCCGAAACACATCCGGTCGTGAAGCAGAAGTTCCTCGCAGCGACGTCGGCTGACACCATCCGCTCGCGCTCACTGACGGGCAAGCACGCTCGGATGCTCAAGTCGGCCTGGACCGAGGAGTGGGAACGCGACGACCGCCCCGATCCGCTCGGCATGCCGCTGCAACCAATCCTCACCACCGAGGCACAGAAGCGCATCTCCCGCGCCGCACACACCAAGGGCTCCGGCGCCGAGAAGCTGGCGAACTACTTCGTCGGCCAGATCGTCGGGACGATGAACCAGTCGAAGACCTCTGGCCAAGTCGTCATCGAGATGATCGAGGAGTTCATCGAGTCCGTCGAGTCGCTCGCCCGGCAACTCGAGGTCTGAGCCAACGCGCCGAGGGTCATCTCGGCGGCGCAGACACTGAGATACGGTCCGCGAACGTGGGACCGCGCGAACGCACCCGAACTGAACG
>JAJCXU010000364.1 GCA_029263275.1 Ilumatobacter sp. | reverse complement strand
CTGCGTCGGCAATGACCGTGAGGACTCGCTTGTAGTCCGTCGGCATCACCTTTCGGAACTCACTGACCTTGAGTGACCACGAAGCGAGCAGCCCCTCCGCCACGGTTGAACCCGTGAAGTCGCGGTGCCGTGTCACGGTGTCGTGCAGGAAGTCGCGATCTTCCGACGTGAGTTCTTCGAGCTTGACCATTTCGTAGTTCACCTTGCTGGAGAACTCTCCGTTCGGGTCGTACACATAGGCAATACCGCCGGACATACCAGCTCCGAAGTTGCGGCCCGTTTCACCGAGCACGACCACCCGACCACCGGTCATGTACTCACACCCGTGGTCGCCAATACCCTCGCTGACCGCAAGCGCACCGGAGTTGCGGACGCAGAAGCGTTCGCCGACATTGCCGCGGAGGAAGATTTCGCCACCCGTGGCGCCATAACCGATGACGTTGCCCGCGATGACGTGGTCTTCGGCCGCGAACGGTGCCAGCGGATGCGGATGCACGATCAGTCGACCGCCGGACAATCCCTTGCCGACGTAGTCGTTGCCGTCTCCGACCAGTCGCATCTGGATACCGGCCGGAACGAAGGCACCAAAGCTCTGCCCGGCAGATCCGGTGAGCGTGATGTCGATCGTGCCGTCTGGCAGACCGGCGCCCTTCCACTGCTTCGTCACCTCGTGGCCGAGCAGCGTGCCCACCGTGCGATGCACGTTGCGAATCGGCAAATCGATCGACACGTGGTGACCGTCGTTGATCGCGGGCTGAGCCCGGGCGATGAACTCCTGATCGAGGGCGTCGTCGAGACCGTGATCCTGGCCGACGGTCTGGATCATCGACTGGCCGTAAGGATTCTGTGGCACCGCCAGGATCGGGCTGATGTCGAGACCCGAGGCCTTCCAATGGTCGACGGCCTCGCGTGTGTCGAGCGCCTCGACGTGGCCGATCATCTCGTCCATCGTGGCGAAGCCGAGCTCGGCCATGATTTCGCGCACCTCTTCCGCGATGTACTCGAAGAAGTTGACGACAAACTCCGGCTTGCCGGTGTATCGCTCACGGAGCTCAGGGTTCTGCGTCGCGACACCCACTGGGCACGTGTCGAGATGACAGACCCGCATCATGATGCAACCCGACACGACGAGCGGCGCCGTGGCGAATCCGTACTCCTCAGCTCCGAGCAGCGCAGCAATCACGACGTCACGGCCGGTCTTCAACTGACCGTCGCTCTGCACGACGATGCGGTCGCGTAGGCCATTGAGCATCAGCGTCTGCTGCGTTTGAGCAAGGCCCAGTTCCCACGGCCCGCCGGCGTGCTTCAGCGATGTCAGCGGGCTGGCACCAGTGCCGCCATCGTGACCCGAGATGAGCACGACATCCGCCTTGGCTTTCGACACACCGGCGGCGACGGTGCCGACCCCGCTCTCGGCAACCAGCTTGACGTGGATCCGTGCAGCCGGGTTCGCGTTCTTCAGGTCGTGGATCAGCTGCTTCAGATCCTCGATCGAGTAGATGTCGTGGTGCGGTGGTGGGCTGATCAGCCCGACGCCCGGCGTGGAGTGCCGAGTCTTCGCGATCCACGGCCACACCTTGTGTCCGGGCAGTTGACCGCCCTCGCCAGGCTTGGCGCCCTGGGCCATCTTGATCTGGATGTCGTCGGAATTGGTGAGGTACTCCGACGTGACGCCGAATCGACCGGAGGCCACCTGTTTGATCGACGAGCGCCGCTCGGGGTCATAGAGCCGGTCGGTGTCTTCGCCGCCTTCGCCGGTGTTCGACTTGGCGCCCAGGCGGTTCATGGCGATGGCGATCGTCTCATGCGCCTCCGCGCTGATCGAGCCGTAGCTCATTGCGCCGGTACTGAATCGCTTCACGATCTCGCTGATCGGCTCGACGTCATCGATCGAGATCGCAGGACGGACGGACGTGTCGCCTGCTCGGAACTCGAACAGACCGCGCAATGTCATCAGCTTCTTCGACTGGTCGTCGACTCGGCTGGTGTACTCCTTGAAGATGTCGTAGCGGCCGGCCCGTGCCGCATGCTGCAGCTTGAACACCGTCTCGGGGTTGAAGAGGTGCTGTTCGCCTTCTCGGCGCCACTGGTACTCGCCGCCGAGTTCGAGCTTGCGGTGCGCCCGCTCCTCGGGCCGGTCGGGATTGGCCATCTTGTGCCGAGCAGCGACTTCCGCCGCGATCTCGTCGAGTCCGATGCCGCCGAGTTGACTCACCGTGCCGGTGAAGTACTGCTCGATCACGTCGTTGCCGAGGCCGATCGCCTCGAAGATCTGTGCACCGGTGTACGACGCCACGGTCGACACGCCCATCTTTGACATGACCTTCAAGACGCCCTTGTTGCACGCCTTGATGTAGTTGCGAATCGCCTGCTGAGGATCGAGGTCGCCCAGGCCGTGCATACCTTCGTGGATGAGGTCTTCGATCGACTCGAATGCGAGGTACGGGTTGATGGCACCGGCGCCGTAGCCGATGAGCAGTGCCATGTGGTGCACTTCGCGTGCGTCGCCGGCTTCGACGACCAGTCCGGTCATCGTGCGTTGTTTGGTGCGCACGAGATGGTGGTGCACCGCGGCGGTGAGCAGCAGAGATGGCACCGGCGCATCGACGGTGTCGGCGTTGCGGTCCGACAACACGATCACTCGGGCACCACCCTCGATCGCGTCAGATGCCTGTTGACAGACACGGTCGAGCGCCGTGCGGAGGCCCGCTCCACCGTCAGCAACGCGGTAGAGCCCGCTGAGGACCTTCGCCTGGAGACCATCGTGCTCTCCGTCGTCGTTGACGTGGATGATCTTGGCGAGTTCGTCGTTGTCGATGATCGGGTTCGGCAACGCCATCTGTCGGCAGCTCTCTGGCCCGGGTGCGAGCAGGTTCGCTTCGGGTCCGACCGAGGACGACACCGCGGTGACCACTTCCTCGCGGATGGCGTCCAGCGGCGGGTGGGTCACCTGCGCGAACAGCTGGGTGAAGTAGTCGAACAACAAGCGTGGCCGATCTGACAGCACGGCCAAAGGTGTATCGGTGCCCATCGAGCCGAGCGCCTCGTAGGCATTCGCCGCCATCGGCGTGATCAGGATCTTGAGTTCTTCGTGGGTGTAGCCGAACATCTGCTGGCGGCGCAGCACGCTGTCGTGGCTGAAGACGACGTGTTCGCGATCAGGCAGATCCGGCAAGTTGGTCATGCCACCAGCCAGCCATTCGCCATACGGATGCTCGCCGGCGAGCTTGGTCTTGATCTCTTCGTCGCCGACGATGCGCCCCTCGTTGGTGTCGATCAAGAACATCTTGCCCGGTTGGAGCCGGCCCTTGGCGACGACCTTGCTCGGTTCGAGGTCGATCACGCCGACTTCGGATGCCATCACGACGAGGTCATCGTCGGTGACCCAGTAGCGACTCGGACGCAGACCGTTGCGGTCGAGCACGGCGCCGATCATCTCGCCGTCGGTGAACGTGACCGATGCTGGGCCATCCCAGGGCTCCATCATCGCCGCGTGGAAACGGTAGAAGTCGCGTTGTTGCTGCGACATCGTCGCGTCGTTCTCCCATGCCTCGGGGATCATCATCAACACGGCGTGATGGATCGGGTAGCCACCGAGATGCAGCAGTTCGAGGACTTCGTCGAAGCGAGCCGTGTCGGACGATCCCGGAGTGCAGATCGGGAACGCTCGGTCGATGCCCGGCAGCAGCGGGCTCTCGAGCATCGCTTCGCGCGCACGCATCCAGTTCTGGTTGCCTTGCACGGTGTTGATCTCGCCGTTGTGCGCAACAAAACGGTACGGGTGTGCCAAGGGCCACGACGGGAACGTGTTCGTGCTGAACCGGCTGTGGACGAGCAGCAGTGCCGATTCGACACGTGCATCGCGGAGATCCGGGAAGAAGTCGCTCAACTGCGGTGTCGTGAGCATGCCCTTGTACACGATCGTGCGGCAGGACAGCGACGAGAAGTAGCTGTCAAGATCGCCGACGAGTTCGCGGCGAGATGTCTTACGCGCGACGAACGCCTTCCGGTCGAGCTCGATGCCCGTGGCGCCTTCGGGGTCGCTGACGAAGAGCTGCATGAATGTCGGCATCGCGTCGCGCGACGTCTTGCCGAGACAGTCGGGGTTGATCGGGAGATCTCTCCAGCCGAGGACCTGGAGTCCGGCATCGACGACGCTCGCCTCGATCGCCGACATCGCCTTTTCGGCATAGCGCGCGGCCGCTGGCAGGAACGCGATGCCCGTCGCGTATGCGCCAACCGCCGGCAGATCGAACTCGGTGACCTCCTGGTAGAAGCGGTCCGGGATCTGCAGCAGGATGCCTGCACCATCGCCGGAGTCGGGCTCGGCGCCCGTCGCCCCACGATGCTCGAGGTTCGTCAGTGCCTGCAGGCCCGTGACGACCAGTTCGTTCGAACGGACGCCTTTCAAGTTGGCGACGAAGGACACACCGCAGGAGTCATGTTCCTGGCGGGGGTCGTACAGGCCAGAGGGGCCGGGAGGTTGCTGCATTGTCACATCCACGAGTCGTTGATCGGCTACGAAGTCGCGAAGAGACGCTGGGTCGACAGTGACCCGCGTCCTCACACGAGGATGCTCGAGACAGCGCTGGCTCAAGCGGGGGATCAGCATCCTAGACGCTCGACGACCCAGTGCGCCCGCTCGTTCGGTCGTGAAAAGCGGAGGTTTGTCACCTGCCATCATGACGAGGGATGATGCGGGCACTGTGCAACAACGCCTGACCGACCTCTTTGCGCCGATGCGGCAGCCAGAAGTCCGGTCGCTTGTGTGGGCCCAGCTCGTGTCCGGACTCGGTGACTGGGCAGGCCGATTGGCACTCTCCGTGCTTGTCTACGACCGCTCGCAGTCGGCGCTCTGGACCGCGATGGTCACGGTCGTGTCGCTGCTCCCGTGGGTCGGACCGGGTCAGCTGCTCGCCACGTAT
>JAJCXU010000363.1 GCA_029263275.1 Ilumatobacter sp. | reverse complement strand
ACCCGAGACGAGGTTGGCGGCAACGCATTGCCCCTGGACCACGTGGGCGAAGCCCACGACGTCGATCGCCAGTTTGGTCGCACCGAAGGCGGGCGTCAGCGGACCCAACGGCTGAATCGTGACCTGGTCTGCACACAACGTGGCGACGAACGGTGTGGAGATCGTCGTGTTCTCGGCAACATTGAACGCACACACCGACGTGTCCGCAACGCCCTGAAAGTCGTTGGTCTCGTTGAGCTCGACCCGGAGCGTCGCCGTCAGGTCGATTGGTCCGCCGATGCCGTTGAACGTGAACACCGTGACGAGGTCAACTGCTTGGATCCCGCGTTCTATGGTTCGGTTGAAGTGCGTGAAGCGGCCGAGTTCGAACGCGTCGGACGTCAAGATCAGAAGTTCGTGACGTGCCAGTGGACAGCGACTCCGAGATGACGCTGGTCGACAACGTCAAGAGCCCGCCAGCCGATGCTGACGGGCTCTCTGTTGTGGGCCGAGAAGGATTTGAACCTTCGAAGGCATACGCCGGCAGGTTTACAGCCTGCTCCCTTTGGCCGCTCGGGCACCGACCCATGTTGATGCGGGCGCAATCGTACCTATCAGGGTCGAAAACGAACACCCGGTATTGTCATGGCATGGGAAGTTTTGATGTCGTGTCCGAAGTCGACGACCAGGAAGTGAAGAACGCTGTCGACCAGGCACAGCGGGAGATCTCGCAGCGGTACGACTTCAAGAACACCAACTCCAGCATCGAGCAGAACGACACCGCCATCACCATGGCAACCGTCAGTGAAGACCGACTCAACGCACTGCGGATCGTTCTCGAAGAGAAGCTGGTCAAGCGTGGCGTGTCATTGAAGGGCGTCGACTATGCCGACGTACAAGAAGCGTCCGGCGGAACCGTCCGCCAGGTCATGACCATCTCATCCGGCATCAGTTCCGACAAGGCCAAGTTGATCAACAAGGCGGTCAAGGAGAAGGGCCCCAAAGGCGTCTCGAGTTCCAACCAGGGCGACTCGATCCGCATCCAGAGCAAGAAGCGCGATCACCTTCAAGAGGTCATCGCCATGCTGAAGGCCGAAGACATCGGCATTCCGCTGCAGTTCAACAACTTCCGCGACTGAACTGTTCGCTCGCTTCAACCGGTCATTCCGCCGGTTCGACGGGGGCTCCGGCAACCAGCGTGCGAGCCTGCTGAGCCGACTCCAGCAACGAGGCTTCGAAGGTGAGTTCGGTCAAGGGCAATCCAACTTGGGAGGTGCGCACCTCGGCGATGGCCGCCGCTCGGTCGGCGGTGGCGCCTTCAACAACCGGAATCGCTGCAACCGCTGCAAGCTCAACTGACCGCAGGCGTGCAATCTCACGACTCACACCAAATCGTGCACGGTTGTCGAACGAGACACCGGGGTCACAGGTGCGGAGTTGCATCGTGCCGGTGGCGAGCGTGCTCACGCTTGCCGTCATCTCGACGGGGGCGTTGGTGGCCCACTGCTGCAGCACGTTGGACACTCGAGTCGTGCCGTCAACATCGGTGCCGCTGAAGGTGGCGTAAGTGCAGTGCCTGCCAGCACTGTCGGCTGTTGCCAGCGACGCCTGAACGAGATCGTTGCTGGCCGCGTAGGCAGATGCAGCATCGGTGTAGCTGGCGAAGACCAGATACCAGTAGGTGCGATCGGTCATCTGCTGGGTTGAGACAATCGTGTCGCCCGCGACGACTTCTGGCGCACTCGACAACTGCAACTCCGACGCCACACGAAGGGCTTCAAAGTCCGCCGACCTCTGTGTCGGATCATTCGTCGAGAACTCGGCGAAAGCGAGCGGGGCATTGGCCCGATACTCGAGCACCGGCGGCAAGAACGTGGATACCGCGATGTCGCGGATCGTGTGGTCGGCAGCCCCGAAGGTCGTCGCCGCTGCCGCTGCGCTGCTCGATGCGGTGACAACCGCCCGTGTCAGTGCAGGTGAATCCAGCAGCGCATCATCGATCGATGACGACCAACCGGTTTCCTGATCGAGTGCCGCGGCTGCCATCGCCTCGGCGATCGCAGCGTCGAGGAGTCCGGGTCCGGCTGCATCATTGGCGATGATTTCGCCAGTGGCTGGGGCGTAATAGGCGGCCGTCCAGTCCTCGGCGAGTTCTTGCAGCAACGGTGCGTCGACCGCTCCGCTGATCAGGCCGAGCGATCGCCAGGTCGGAAGTTCGGACTCCCAGGGCCCCAAGACGTGCGCCGTCATCGACGTTGCAAAGACGTCAGCGGCGCGGCGCTGCACGGTGACCGGCTCGGAGAACTCGGCACCGCGGGCAGTCTCTACCGCCTCGCCGTACGGGCGGGCCGCCTCGTCCCACTCGTCTGGGAACAGATACGGGCGCCCAAAGATGATCGCGCCGGCAATCAGCCCGACGAGAACGAGCAGGGTGAAGAAGAGTGCGACACCGCCGGCACCCGAACGGGCTGTCGCGGCCTTCGCCTTCTTCAGCGCAGCCTTCTGCTGATGCTTCTTCAATTGGTTCTGATGTTTGCGATCCCTGCGGCTGACCTGGGCAGGTTCGGTCGAGGCCCGAGCAACCTGTGGCGCCAACGATGGCTTCGACTGGTTGGTTTGATATCCCGGCAGCTGAGGCGATGGGATCGCTGCCACCATCGGCGGCACCGCGGCAGCAACCGGCGCGGGAGTGGCGGCCGTCGCGGAGATCACCGTGGTCGGAGAATGATCATGTGGCACTGCGTCGGCAGGCAGACCTGCCACCGAGGCGGACGGACCAGGGGTGTCCTGGACCACGTCGGGTGCAACGACCGGTGGCGCAGCGGGTGCAGATTCAGGTGCCGTTGGTGTTGGCTGCGGAGCGACGGCGGCGGGCTGCTCGGGTGCGGCCGCGGGCAAGGGAGCCTGCGGGGCGACCGACGGAACCTGCCCACTCGGTGTCAAGTCCGGAATGTCGAGCGGGGCGATCGTCAGATCGATGACATCAGCAACGGGGGCGGGCACCGGAGTAACGGGGGTCGCCGGGGCGACAGAGGCGGTTGGAGATGCTGGCGCGCTCGGCGGCGCGGGCACTGCGCTGTCATCGAGGTCGAGCGGCGGGAGTTCGAGGTGGATGTCACCGAGCACATCGGTGTTGTCGAGGGCTGCTGGGGTACGAGGGGCCGACTGGTCGCCGATCGACGGCAGCGGGTCGAGTGACAAGGCATCGAGCGATAGCGGAGCAATGGTCAGATCGATGTCGTCCGGCGTCGACGCTGGTGGGGGCGCAGGTGCAGCGCTGGCCGCAGCGTTCGAGTCGGGTGTCGTCTCGGTGTCGCTGGCGTCCAGAACGGACTCCCATGACAGCACAGAACGATCGGTGTCCTGATCTGGCTGCGAACTCATGCCAGATCATCGGCATGATCTGCCCTGACCTTGAGACTTCCCTGACGATTCCCCTCGATCCGTGACTCACCCCGGCATCCGCCGCGCCCGGGCGTTCGCCAGGTGTCAGTCGTCGGCCGTGTCGGCTGCCTTCGCCTGCAGTTCATCGACGATCGAAGAATCCGCCAGCGTGGTGGTGTCGCCGATGTTGCGGCCTTCAGCAACGTCACGCAACAACCGCCGCATGATCTTGCCCGAACGCGTCTTGGGCAAGTCGGGGGTGATGTAGATCTGCTTGGGCTTCGCGATCGCGCCGATCTCAGCAGCCACGTGGTTGCGGAGGTCTTGTTCGCCGACGTCCTCTCCTCCGCGCAGGATCACGTAGGCAATCACTGCCTGACCAGTCGTCGAATCGGATGCGCCGACCACGGCAGCCTCCGCCACGGCAGGGTGCGACACCAATGCCGATTCGACCTCGGTCGTAGAGATCCGATGCCCCGAGACGTTCATCACGTCGTCGACGCGGCCGAGGAGCCACAGGTACCCGTCGTCGTCGAGCTTGGCCCCATCGCCAGCGAAATACCGCCCTTCGAACCGCGACCAGTAGGTCTCCTGGTAGCGCTCGGGGTCGCCCCAGATGCCGCGCAGCATGCCCGGCCACGGTCGCGTGAGGGTGAGGTATCCGCCGCCGTTCGACACCGTGTTGGCATCGTCGTCAACCAGCTCGGTCGACACGCCGGGCAACGGGAATGTGGCCGAGCCCGGCTTAGTGGTCGTCGCGCCGGGCAACGGGCTGATCATGATCCCACCGGTCTCGGTCTGCCACCACGTGTCGACGATCGGGCAATTCCCCTTGCCGATCGTGTCGTGATACCACATCCACGCCTCAGGGTTGATTGGCTCACCGACGGTGCCGAGGAGGCGCAGCGAGGACAGGTCATGCTTGTCCGGCTCCTGCGCTCCCCACTTCATGAAGGTGCGGATTGCTGTGGGCGCGGTGTAGAAGATCGTGACGCCGTACTTCTCGACGATTTCCCAGAAGCGGTCGTTGCCCGGATGGTTCGGGACACCTTCGTACATCACCTGTGTGCAGCCGTTGCTGAGTGGGCCGTAGACGATGTAGCTGTGACCGGTGATCCAACCGACATCGGCCGTGCACCAGAAAACGTCGGACTCGGGCTTGAGATCGAAGACGTACTTGTGGGTGTACGTGACCTGAGTGAGGTAGCCACCCGTGGTGTGCATGATGCCCTTGGGCTTGCCCGTGGTTCCCGAGGTGTAGAGCAGGAACAACAGGTGCTCGGCTTC
>JAJCXU010000362.1 GCA_029263275.1 Ilumatobacter sp. | reverse complement strand
GCCGACGATGACGACGTCGGGCTGGCCGGGTGCGGCGGCAGCATGTTCGTCGGCGCTCAGCGGCGTCATCGCTGCGAGGAGCGCTGCAACCAGCAGACCGCAGATGGTCGGGAGCGTCCACCGCGGCCGTGTGACCAATCCGCTGCGCATCGCCGGTGATCCTATGACGCAGGCCGTAGCGTTGGATCGATGCAGCGACTCGAGATCTACACCGACGGCGCCTGCCAAGGAAACCCTGGGCCCGGTGGCTGGGGATGGGCAGTGTCACCAGCAGGAGAGCCGTGCGGGTCGGGTGGCGACCCCGACACGACGAACCAGCGGATGGAGATCTACGCAGCGCTCGACGCACTGCGTACGTACTCGACGGTGGCCGACGATCACGGCGCACCGCTGCCGATCGAAATCGTCTCCGACTCGACGTACGTCGTCAACTGTTTCCGCGACAACTGGTGGGTCAAATGGGAACGCAATGGCTGGAAGAACGCCAAGAAGCAGGCCGTCGCCAACGATGACCTGTGGAAGCCGCTGATCGAACTCGTGCGGTCTGGTGACGTGACGTTCCGCTGGGTCAAGGGCCACAGCGGCGACCGCATGAACGATCTTGTCGATGCCCTCGCCGTCGCCGCCGTGCCGCGCTGACGCCGGGCCCATTGCCCTCGACACGAACTTCAGGGTTGCTCAAGTCCCGAGCACAAGCTGCCGAAAACCATTGAGATGCCCGCGAGATGACGCAAGTCGCTGCTCGCGACACGAGATGGCAAGAGATGACGGAGCTGACGCTGTTGTGGCGTCATCAAATATTACGGTTCGGTGACATGCGCACGATGAGATGGAGTCGACTGGGGACCGCATTTGCGGTTGTCGCGGGCACTCTGGCCCTTGGGGCGCCCGGATCACCGGCGTCGACAACACACGCTGCGCCGAATGACATCGTCGCCGTCGTTCTCGACGGAACAGGCAACGGCCACGGTCGCGGGATGAGTCAGTGGGGCGCCTACGGCTACGCCGTCGACCACGGCTGGGACTGGAACCAGATTCTCGCCCACTACTACGGCGGAACCGAAGCAAGCACCGTGCCATCAGGCCAGCGAATTCGTGTGCGGCTGACCGACCTCGATGGCGCCGGCACGGTTGGTGTCGTCTCCTATGGCTCGCCGATCAGCTGGAATGGGAACACGCGCACGTCGATGTACGCACAGGAGACGTCGAGCGGGGTCTTCGCTGTCTACGGCTCGACCGGGCGGAGCTGCCCAGGCGCCTCGACACTCAGCGTGCCGTCCGGCAACCCGTCGATCACCACGGGGTCTTCCAACAGCACCGCGGTCACGCAGATCCAACAATTCCTGCAGACATATCAGTCGCCGGGAATCGCAGTCGACGGTGATTTCGGCCCGCAGACGTTCGGATATCTGGTCGACTGGCAGGACGCCCAATCGCTGACGATCGATGGCATCTGGAACCCGGAAGATGCAGCTCGCGCCCAGGCCATCATCGATGCCGATTCCGGAGCCACTTTCACGCTGCTCGGTTCCGAAACCACTGGAGTCGGTAACCCGGTCACCTTCACCACCGCCGACGGTGACAACTCGGCAATTGCACCTGATCAAACGATCGGGCTGTGCGAGCCGGATCGCACCCTCACGCACTACCGCGGCAGTATCGACGTGTTGAGCACGTCCTCGGGGAACCGGGTCGTCAACGACGTCAAGGTCGAGGACTACGTTCGCGGCGTCCTGCCCAAGGAGATCTCGGCGTTGTGGGCGAATGCCGGAGGCGGCGCCGGTGCGAATGCCGTCCGAGCGCAGGCAGTCGCTGCTCGCTCATACGGACTCCAGCAAGCGCGCAGCTACTACTACGACGGTTCATCGACGCGCTACGCCACCACCTGTGACACGACCTCGTGCCAGGTCTACGGAGGTGCCGCGCGCCGGTCCACGGCGTCCGGCTCGTCCACGTCAGTCGAGCATTCCCTCACCGACGCTGCCGCGGTGGCGACCGTCAATGTCGTGCGTCGCTGGCCGACCGGGCACGCCAAGGCCGGCCAGCTGGTCTCAACCGAGTTCTCTGCATCGAACGGGCCACGTACGGCAGGCGGCGAGTTCCCCGCGGTCGACGACATCGGTGACGACACGGTGCCCAACCCCAATCACCGCTGGACACGCGTCATCGACGCCGACTCCCTCGAATCGAAATACGGTCTCGGACAGATCACGTCAGCCACGATGACCGAGGCGGCGCAGAGCCAGTATCAGGTGTACGACGGCATCTGGTTCAACGACATCGTGCTCACCGGCACCAACGACACCGAACGGATGCAAGCCTGGGACTTCCGGCGCAGTTTCAACCTGCCGTCACCGGGGTTCACGGTCCGAGTCATCCGCGAGAACACGACATCGAAGTCGTTCGGCATGATCGGCGATTCAGTCGGTGCGAGCATCGCCAGTGCCGGCGTGGGTGAGTTCGATCGGCTGATCGATGGGACGTTCACCTCCGCGACCATCAGCAACTACTCCAGCCGATGCACCGTGCGCGTGTCGTGCCCCGGCACCAGCGGTGTTGAGCAAGCGGCGCTGCTTCCGATGGGCCTCGACCTCGTCGTCGTCGAGTTGGGGTATAACGACACGTCCAGCACGTTCGATTCCGACATCGACGCGATGATGAACGCGCTCACGGCACGCAGCGCACGCCGGGTTGCATGGGTCAACATGGCCGCCATCAGGACGACGTCGAGCGGCTCGACCTTTGGGCCGATGAACGTCCAACTCGCCGCAGCTGCGGCGAACTGGCCGATCCTCGAGGTACTCGACTGGAACACTGCGAGCGCTGGTGACGAAGCCCGCGCTCGTTGGTTCTCTGATGGTGTCCACCTCACGACGACTGGCCAAGCAGAGTTCTCGCTGTGGTTGCGTGAGGAAGTGCTCGCGCTTGCCCCGAGTCACTACCTTGCGCCGCCGAAGAAGATCAGGATCCCGATCGTCGGGCAAGAGCTGAAGACGCCAGCTGGTGCGACGGTCACCGTGCCGCCGACCGCTTCCGCTGTCGCGATCAATGTGACCAGCACCGGGACGTCGAGCGGAGGTCACGTCACGATCTGGCCGTGTGCGACCGACCGTGGTGAAACGTCGAACCTGAACACCCGAAGCGGCGTGGACATCGCCAACAACGTTGTTGCATCGATCGACGCTGCGGGTGAGATCTGTTTGTGGTCCAACGTCGGCACCGACGTGATCGTTGACGTGACCGGCTGGTTCGACAATTCCGGCGCAACGTCACCGCTCGAGTCGGTGAGTCCGGAACGCATCGTCGATTCGCGCATCGGGCTCGGGTCGCCGCAGCAGAAGCTGGGCCCGGCGACGCCGCTCGTGGTCGACGTCGTTGGCCTCTCCGCACAGCGCCCGGACGGCTCGGCCGCAACCGTTCCTACCGGCGTCAGCAGCATTCTGATCAACCTCACGGCGGTCGACGCCGTCGCTGGCGGCTACTTCACGGTGTGGCCCTGTGCCCTGGATCGCGAAGAGACGTCGAGTCTCAACTACGCACCAAATCATGCCGTGGCCAACGGTCTGATCGTCCCCGTCGACGCCAATGGCCAGGTCTGCATCTACTCGCGGGTCGACAGCAATGTGATCGTCGACTTGCAGGGGTGGTTCGGCCCGACGAACCCGGCGTTCACCGCGAGCGACCCGTATCGGATCGTCGACACGCGCATCGGTCGCGGCGCACCACAGCAACTGGTTCAACAGAATGCTCCGCTCGAAATTCCGATCCACGGCATCACGGTGCCTGTTGGGGGCAACGACGTCATCGTCCCAGCCAACGCAGTCGCAGCGGTCGTGAACGTCGTGGCCACCGGGACAACCGGTGGTGGCTACTTCACGGTGTGGGGCTGCGAGGGCGACCCGCCCAATGCCTCGAATCTGAACGTCATCCCGGGTGTCGACGTCGCCAATGGTGTGATCGCCTCGATCGGTCCGGGCGGCTCGATCTGCATCTACACACATGCGTCAAGCCACATGGTCGTGGACATCTCGGGCTGGATTGTCGATGGATTCGTCGGTGCCACACCGAGCCGATTCGTCGACACCCGGTACTCGGTCGGACCAGCGCCGACCTGAGTTCCGAATCGCCACATCTGAGGGTGGCGTGTTCGGTGGCGCAGAATTGCTGGGGATCGACCCCGGCCGAATAGTTTCTGGCTCATGGACATTTCTGGAGCAAGTGCAATCGTCACCGGCGGAGCGTCAGGTATCGGCGCCGCGTCGGCCCGCATGCTGGCCGCCCGTGGGGCGAAGGTCGTCATCGCTGACTTGAACGAAGAGGCCGGCAACGCCCTCGCCGACGAGATCGGTGGCGCGTTCGCCAAGGTCGACGTCACCAACACCGATGAGATCATCGAAGCGGTCGAGATGGCCAAGTCGATGGGCCCCGTCCGCGTGCTTGTCAACTCTGCCGGCATCGGCTGGGCGCAGCGCACCATCGGCCGCGACGGCACCGTCGAGTCGGCAGCAAACCTCGACGCCTTCAAGAAGGTCATCGCGATCAACCTGATCGGCTCGTTCGACGCCATCCGCATCGCAGCCACGGCCATGAGCACGACTGAGCCGATGGAGCACGGTGAGCGTGGCGCCATCGTCAACATTGCCTCGGTCGCGGCCTTCGACGGCCAGATCGGCCAGGCCAGCTATTCGGCATCGAAGGGTGGCGTCGTCGGAATGACGCTGCCAATCGCTCGCGACCTGTCGGCATCGGGCATCCGCGTCAACACGGTTGCGCCCGGCCTCATCGATACGCCGATCTACGGCGAAGGTGAAGGCAGCGAGGCATTCAAGGAGAACCTGCAGAAGGGCGTGCTCTTCCCGAAGCGCCTCGGCGACCCGGAGCAGCTCGCGTCGATGGTCGTCGAATGCATCACCAACAGCTACATGAACGCGGAGTCCATCCGCGTCGACGGTGGCATCCGCATGCCCCCGAAGTGACGAGAGCGTCACAGCGGGGCCGGGTACAACTGTGACTCGCTGTGGCGACGCCTCGGCTCAGGTCGTGTAGTCGGCGTTGAAGCGGACATAGGTGTCGCTGAGGTCGCAGCCCCACACGGTGGCTGCGCCGTTGCCGAGGCCGAGGCTCACGTGAATCACGACGTGGTCACCTGACATGTAGCTCGACAGACCAGCCAGTGCCGCGTCGTCGAGTTGGCGCGGGTACACCTCGTCGGAGCCGAACCGGATCACCACGGCGTCCTGGTCGATGCGTCGATCGTCGGAGTGCTCGCTGCACTTGCCGATGGCCATGGCCACGCGTCCCCAGTTGGGATCGCCGCCGTGGACGGCAGTTTTCACCAACGGCGAGTTGACGACGGCCTTGGCGACGCGTTTCGCCTGCGCGGCATCGACCGCCCCGTCGACGATGACTTCGATCAGCGAGTTCGCGCCCTCGCCGTCGCGGGCAATCTGCTTGGTGAGGTCGACGGCGACTTCGAACAACGCTGCTTCGAACGCCTCCAAGTCGACGGCGCCAGCCGCTCCCGAGGCCATCACGATGGATGAGTCGCTCGTGGAGGTGTCGGTGTCGATGCTGACGCAGTTGAAGGTGCGATCGACCACGCGACGGAAGATCGCTTCGAGGTCGGCCGAGTCGACGGCGGCGTCGGTGAACAGCATCGAGATGTGTGTTGCCATGTCGGGCTCGATCATCCCGACGCCCTTGGCCATACCGACGATGCGCGCTTCACCGTTGGTCGAAGCAACGGTGGCCACGGCGAGCTTCGGGACCGTGTCGGTGGTCATCATGCCGCGTGCCGGCCGGTCGGCATCGGTGGCGGGCAACGGCTGTGGGATCGCTCCGAGCCCGGCGGTGACTCGATCGATTGGATACCGCCGGCCAATGACGCCGGTCGACGTCAAGATCACGTCGGTGGGGTCGCACCCAACGCGCCCGGCGACCAGGTCGGTGACCGCGGCGGCGTCATCGATTCCTGCTTGGCCGGTTGCCACGTTGGCGTTCTTCGAGATCACGACCACGGCCTGGGCCAGGCCATTGGCGACGTGGTGACGGCTGAGCGTGACGCTCGGCCCGGCGAATCGACTCTGTGTGAACACTGCTGCGGTTGGCACCGCGGTTTCGCACGCGATGACGACGAAGTCATCGGTGTCGTCCTTGATGCCCAGGTTCGTGACGTACGAACGGAACCCGCTGGGAAGATCGGTCATGGCGTCGAGGCTACGAGTCCGAGCGCGACGGGAAGTGGATTGTTCGTTGCGTCAGGCAGCGCCGTCGACCGGGTTGGCGGCGCTGGCAGCCAGACCGTCGGCGATGGCGGTGAAGATCGTGGCCATGGCCACGACTTGGTCGGCGTCGAGATGATCGAACACGCGGCGGCGCACGCTGTTGACGTGGTGAGGTGCGGTGCGTTCCAGCAGATCGCGACCGCTGCTGGTCAACGAACCGATCATGACTCGACGGTCATCAGGAGAACTCTGGCGCGAGACGAAGCCGCCCGCAACGAGTCGGTCGAGGCGCCGGGTGAGGCCGCTCGGTGAGAGCTGCAGGATGTCGGCCAGGTCGCACATCCGCATCGACTGCTCTTCGGCTTCGGAGAGATAGACGAGCACTTGGTAGTCGCCCAGCGTGAGGTCGTGCGCCGTGAGGTCGCGTTCGATGGCGTTGATCAAGTCGCCCTGCACGCCGATGTATGCGCGCCAGGCAGCCATTTCGGTTGACGTCAACCAGTTGCTCACGACCTGTTTGTTCACGGTTCCACGATATCGGACGGCCGACCACCGGATGCGACCGCACGGTCACGCACGGCACCGTCGGCGGCCACACCGGCTCGGGGTCGGTCGGAGTTATCGCCCCAGCACGGCGCGGAGCGCGGTGTCGAGATCTGGGTGCTCGAAGGCGAAACCGGCGTCGTGCAGGACCTGAGGGTGCACCTTCTGGCCCGTGAACAGGAGGTTCTCGGCCAGTTCGCTGCCGAGGAGCAGCTTCGGTCCGAACTTCGGCGTCGGCAGGAACGTGGGACGCTTGAGCACGCTGCCCAATGTGTCGGCGAATTCTGATTGTGTGCTTGGATTTGGCGCCGTCAGGTTGACCGGGCCAACGATGTCAGAGGTGAGGAGCGAGGTGATCGCCCGGACCTCGTCGTCGATGGAGATCCAACTCCACCATTGACGACCCGAGCCGATCTTGCCGCCCGCACCGAGCTTGAAAAGCGGGAGCTGCTTCTTGAGTGCGCCGCCCCTGGCAGACAAGACGATGCCGGTCCGCAGGAACACCACACGTACGCCGGCCTCGGCAGCAGGCTCGGTGCACTGTTCCCACTCGACAGTCAGGTCGGCGAGAAAGCCTGACCCCGGCGCTGAACTCTCATCGAGAGATTCGTCGCCACGAGCCCCGTAGACACCGATGGCCGAACCGGAGAGCAGCACCTTCGGGCCGTCGTTGCACGCAGCAATGGCTCTCGCGATGAGCGTGGTGCCGTTCGTGCGGCTCTCGAGGAGGACGCGTTTGTAGTCGTCGGTCCAGCGTTTGTCGCCGATGCCGGCGCCTGCGAGATGGACGACCGCATCGACGCCCTCCAACTGGCGAGCGAGGTCAGCGACCGCAACCTCTGGGTCCGCGCTGGCGTTCGGTGACCAACTGATCTCGTTGTCGTTGGCGTTGGTCTCGCGGCGAACGACGCGGATGGGGGAGTGACCGACAGCTTCCAGATGGGAAATCAGGGCAGTTCCGACGAGTCCGGAGGACCCGGTGATGGCAACGCGCATGTTGGCGACAGTACGACTCACTCGCGCCCGGGGCCACTCGTGTGGCACATCGTGACACTCACGCCACCACTCGGCGCGAGGCGAGCGCTACCTTTTGGGACATGAATGACAATGGCGGGGCGTCGTCATGGGGTCCACCCAGTAGTGGCCCGGTCGGTCCTCCCATCGCAGCACCGAACCTCGGCACACCGACGTCACCGCCCCTCGGTATTCCTGGCGGCATTCCTGGCGGTACGACGCCCACGGCCCCCGAGTTGAGTTTCGACGAGCCGACTCGGCCGCCTGGCCGCAGTCGAATCGCGCTTGGCGGTCTCGTCGTGGGGGTGGTTGCTCTCGGAGCCGCTGGTGTGTTTGCCATTGGTCAGTTGCGGAGCAACACGAGTGGAGCAGCCAGCCCGGAAGACGTGGGCACCGAGTTCATGGAGGCGTTGGAGCACGAGGATGTGCTTGGCCTGATGGACTTGTTGCTGCCCGGCGAACGAGAGGTCTTCCGCCAGCCAATGGTGGATCTGGTGTCGGAGTTGTCACGGCTCGAGGTGCTCAGCGCTGAAGCGACACTTGCTGACCTTGCAGGTCTCGACATCGACATGACCAATGAGTCCACCGAGGTCGAATCGACCAACGTCGCCGACATCTCGAACATCACGATGTCGGCCACGATGTCGGCATCGATCGACGGTGATCAGCTGCCGATCGGTGATCTCATCAGCGACCTTGCGGGTGATCGCTTCACCCCGAGCGACCTTGATCTGCCGACTACCACCGACGAGTTCTCGCTGCCGATGACGGTGGTCGAAGAAGACGGACGGTGGTACCTCAGCGTCTTCCACACCGCGGCCGAAGCAATTCGAGGGCAACTCGGCGAACCGATTCCCGATGTCGGGCTGGTCCCAACCGGTGGCTCAAGCCCCGAAGGTGCCATCGACGTCCTGCTCGATGGGGTCGAGCAACTCGATCTCGCGAAGATTGTCTCGGCGATCAACCCGAACGAGGCTGCGGCGCTCCAGCGTTACGCCCCGATGTTCCTGGACGACATCGACGAACTCGCAAGCGAGGCCCCGCTCGACTGGCAAGTGACGCGTTCGGGCTACGACGTGGCCGGAAGTGGCTCGGAGCGGTCCGTCACCATCACCGCGCTGCGCGTCGATGGTGCCGCCGATGGGATGGCCTTCAGCGTTGAATTTGTTGACGGGTGTCTGCTCGTCGAGGCAGAGGGGGAGCAGGTCGACACCTGTGACGTGACGGCGATCGAGGACGACACTCCGGCAGTTCTTGATGACTTCTTCGGTGGGTCGCTCGAGATCACTGAGCTGACGACGGCATTCGAGGAAGTGTTCGCCGACTACGAGCAGCCAGGCATCACGGTCAACGAGGTGGACGGCCAGTGGTTCGTCAGCCCGCTCGGCAGCGGTTTCGACCAATTCCTGGCGCTGCTCCGGGCGCTCGACCGGGACGAAATCGATCGGTTGACCGACGCAACCACCACATTCGTCACCGAGTTGCAGGCGGACTTCAACAACTTCCCGTTCCCCGATGATGTGCCGTTCGACGACGAGACGTTCGACCTGCCGGTCGACGTGGAGACGAACGATCAGGGCGTCGATGAGTCAGACTTCGACTTCGAGGTCGAGCAGGAAGCCGCGTCGATCTGCTACGAACTCGACGCGGTCGAGGACGTCACGGCCTGCCTGGTCGAAGGTGTCGACGCTGGCGTGCTGTCGGACTACTACGTGGGCGTCGAATTGCAGTTCCCCGAATGTGGCCTGGCCGAGTCGTCGTTGGGCCGTACGGAACTCTTCACGATGTCGGACGAGGACTACACGGCGATGATCGAAACCAGTTCGGCGTGTTTCGAGGAGTTGATCGAGAACGGCGACGTCGACCGGAGCGCGGTGCCGCCGGAGTACCTCAAGCCAGACTGCGGTGAGGGCCGGAATCCGTGGAGCTTCGATGTCGACGACGACGAGTTCTTCGATCGCTGGATCGAGTGCATCGACAGCTGACTGGGCGCGGAACTGGCCGATTCCCGTCGAGTTGGTTCAGGCTTCGGAGATGATCTG
>JAJCXU010000361.1 GCA_029263275.1 Ilumatobacter sp. | reverse complement strand
GCGTTGCCCTTCCACATCGAATGCGGCGAGTGTGTCGATCACGATTTGTTCGAGCAGTCGCATGTAGCCCCCGACGTTGACGCTAACGTTGTTCACACGGAGGTCACTGAGGCGGACGATGGGATACGCGACGAGTTGGCCGGGGCCGTGGTAGGTGATGTCACCGCCGCGCTTGGCAGCGACGAGCTCAGCACCGACCGCGGCCGGTTCACACTTCAGGTTGGTGGCGAGATCGGCTGTGCGCCCATAGGTGAAGACATGCGGATGTTCGAGCAGCAGCAGGTGTTGACCCGTGCCGTGCTCGAACAGTGAGGTCTGGACGGCGAGCGCCTAGCGGTAGGGAACGGTGCCCAGCCAACGAACGCGCAGTGGCAGAGTTTCGAAAGGGGTCTGACCCCATTCGTTACTCTGCATGGTCACAGCTCGGTTGACCAGTCCTTGGTCTCGAGGATTTCCTTCACGCGCTTGAGGAAGCCCGCTGCGTATGCGCCGTCGAAGGCACGGTGATCCCAGCTCATCGCGAGGTTGCCGACCGGATGGATGGCGATGGCCTCGCCGCCATCGGGACCCTTGGCTACGACCGGCTTGCGGACGATGGCATCGGTCGAGATGATGCCGACCTGCGGCTGGTTGATGATCGGCATCGTCAGCACCGAGCCAGCCGAGCCGTTGTTCGACAGCGTGAACGTGCCACCCGAGATCTCGTCAGGGCTGAGCTTGCGATCGCGTGCACGGTTGGCCAGGTCAGAGATCTCGCTGGCGATGGCGCCGAGACGCTTGGTCTCGGCGTCACGGATGACCGGCGCGAGGAGTCCCTCGTAGTCGAGGTCGACAGCGATGCCGAGATCGATGAAGTTGTGCACGACGAGGTCGGTGTCGCCGACGCTGGCGTTGAGGTGCGGGAACTCGCGCAGTCCGTCGATGACGGCCCGGGAGATGAACGGCAGGTAGGTGAGGCTGAAGCCGTGCTGGGCCTTCCACTCGGCCTTGACCTTGTTGCGCACGACGTCGACGTTGGCGAAGTCGACTTCGACCACGCTGAAGGCGTGCGGGCTGACGGCCTTGCTCATCACCATGTGATCGCCGGTGAGCTGGCGGATCTTCGACAGACGGACCGAACCATCTCGTTCGCCGGCGGCCACCGCGGGTGCAGCTACAGGCGCTGCAGTCGGTGCGGTGGCTGCAGGTGCAGGAGCCGGAGCGGCTGGCGCTGAAGCCGGCGCGGCGGCCGGCGTTCCGGAGTTCTTGGCGTCGATGTGGTCGAGGACGTCATCGCGTGTGATGCGGCCTCCGGGGCCCGTTCCGGCGATCGAGTCGGGATTGAGGCCGTTCTCGTTGACGAGTCGGCGAACAACCGGTGAGAGCAGACGGTTGTCGCCGGCCTGAGCCGTGGCCGTCTCGGCGCCCGGTGCGGGTGCCGGGGCTGGTGCTGCTACTGGCGCGGGTGCGGGTGCGGGTGCGGGTGCTGCTACTGGAGCGGGGGCCGGAGCTGGCTCGGGGGCCGGAGCCGGCTCGGGAGCAGCTGCTGGCTCCGCTGCAGGTGCGGCGGGCGCTGCGCCGCCAGCATCTCCGACGACGGCAATCACGGTGCCCACATCGACGGTGTCACCTTCTTCGACGCGGATCTCGGTCAGCGTGCCGGACACGGGAGAGGGCACTTCGGTGTCGACCTTGTCGGTCGAGACCTCGAACAACGGCTCGTCTTCGGTCACCGTGTCACCCACGGCTTTGAACCACTGGGTGATCGTGCCTTCGGTGACCGTTTCGCCGAGCTGGGGAAGAATGACGTCTGCCATGGTGTGTCCTGTGGGTCCTTACTGATTTCGAATTGAGACTGAGTCGATCGGGGGGATGGGGTGTGGCGCTGAGTTGGTGTGGCTGGGTCAGCCGTTGAAGCTGCGGCCGGTGAGTGAGAGCACGGTCTCGCCGAACAACTCACTCAAACTCGGATGAGGTTGCAGAAATTCCGCGATCTCGTCAACGGTGGCTTCCCAGTTGACGGCCAAATAGCCGCCTGACAGCTGTTCGGTGACCCACGGGCCGACCATATGCACACCCAGCACTTGACCAGCGGTGCCGTCAGCGTTCTTCTTGGCAATGATCTTCACGAGGCCCTCGGTCTCGCCGATGATTTGGGCACGGCTGTTGAACTTGAACGGGTGTTTGCCGACGACGACGTCGTAACCGGCGTCCTTGGCCTGCTGCTCGTCCGGCCCGGCCCAGGCAACTTCTGGGTGGCAATAGATCGCCCACGGCACCTTGTCGTACATCACCGGCATCGGCGACTCGCCGAGCAGGTGCTTGATGGTGAGGATCGCTTCGGCGTAGCCGACATGGGCGAGCTGAGGCGTGTTGATCAAGTCGCCGATGGCGTAGACGCCCGCCTCGCCGGTTTCACAGAACTCGTTGACCTGAACGAAGCCACGTTCGTCGACGACGACACCCGTTCCGTCGAGGCCGAGATGGTCGGACAACGGCCGACGGCCGACCGAGACGATCACCGCGTCGACGTCGACACTGTCGCCGTCGCCGAAGTTGACCTTGGTGCCACCTGAGTCGTTCGGCTCATGACCGTTGACCATGATGCCGGTCTTGAGAGCGATCTTCTTCTTCTTGAATGACCGCTCGACGACCTTGGCGACATCTTTGTCGAGGCCGGGCAGGATCTTCGGGGCACCCTCGAGGATGGTGACCTCGGCGCCGAGGTCAGCGAATGTCGAGGCGAATTCACAACCGATGGCGCCGCCACCGATGACGGCGACACGCGACGGGACGTAGTCGAGGCCGAGCACTTCGTCGCTGGTCATGATCGGGCCACCACGGTCGAAGCCGGGGATGGTCCGTGGCACTGAGCCGGTGGCGAGAATCACGTTGGTGCCGGTGATGATTGCCTTCGAGCCGTCGTTCATCGCGACACCGACGGTGCGTCCGGGGCCGAGTGAGCCGATGCCGTTGAAGACCTCGACTTTGCGGCCCTTGCACATCGCAGCGATGCCGCCGACCAGACCGTCGACGATGCCCTGCTTGCGCTCCTGCGTACGAGCGAAGTTGACCGTTGCAGTTCCGCCCGGATCGATGCCGAACTCGCTGGCATGATCGACATGTCGCTTCACCGCAGCGGTCTCGAGGAATGCCTTCGCCGGAATGCAACCGCGGTTCAGACAGGTGCCACCCAGCGCATCCATTTCCACCAAGGCCACATTGAGCCCGGCCGATGCTCCGTACAGGGCTGCGGAGTAGCCACCGGGGCCTCCGCCGATCACTACGACGTCAAACTGATCACTCATCGCCCAGCACGGTAGCGCCATCCTGGCCACCCGTCCCGCAGTACCCGCGGGTAACCGGTGGTCCCACCACCAGCCTCTTGGGAATGGCCGTCGCCACCCGTTGCGACGGGGGCGGTCAACCGGTCAGCCGAGGCGCCACGTCGCTTGATCTTCACCGCGACGCAGGACCAGGACTCGGCTCGTGCCCTGACTGGCACTGATGTCGAACTCGATGGCACACTCCTGCGCCTCCACGGTGATCTCGGCGCAGCGGCCCGCTGCAGGTGCAGCAATCGGATCGAGCCGCCGGTCGCCCGTGACCAGGCGAAAGCTCTCGATGCCGTCGATGTCGTCGACGCCAGAGAGCGCCACGGAGACGACCAGCGTGTCGTCGAAGACGTCGGCCTTGAGGACGGTCACGTCAACATCGCCGACGCTGGTCGCCTCCCCGAACGCGACCGAATCGCTGGTCGACTCCTGGTTCGACAGTTGGAACAGCAGTGCCCCACCAGCGAGGAGGATCATCAATGCCGTCCCGACCGACAGCAATAACAGCGTCCGCGTCTTCATCACCGTGAAGGCTACGGGCGCGAGACGCTGTGTGAACCGGAAATCCGGCCCGACGACAGGCGCGAAACGTCCACGAAACGCAGGCCGCACGGCCCTGGGCGCTGAAGTGCGAGCGTTAGTGTTGTGCCATGAGATCGACACGGGCACTTGGTGCCATTGCTGCGGGCAGCCTGCTGTTTGCGGCGTGCAGCAGCGGGTCCGCAACCGATACTGCTGCTCCCGCTGGCGAGAGCGTCGCGACACCGGCTGCCACCGAGCCAGCTGCCGTGCCAGTCGCCGACGAACCGGCACCCGACGCTGCTGCTCCCGCCGGTGAGGCTACGAACGACGACACAACCGCCGATGACGCAGCATCAACCGTCGTCGCCCCGGCCGCACTGCAGTTCAGCGCTCCGCTGGTCGGCGGCGGCGAGCTCGATGCCACCACGCTGGCCGGCAAGCCGACGGTGTTCTGGTTCTGGGCCCCCACTTGAAGCACCTGCAACCGTGAAGCCCCCTCGGTCGAGGAGGCAGCAGTGAAGTTCGGCGATGCCGTCAATTTCGTGGGCGTCGCATGGACTGGCGATGACGACTCGTTCCAAGGTTTCATCGACAAGCACGGGCTGACGTTCCCGCAGATCAGCGATGATCCCGGCGCCATCTACGACCGATTCGATGTCGCGTTCCAACCGGCGATGGCAATTGTGAAGACGGACGGCTCGATCGAGTCGGTTGCCGGCGCGGTC
>JAJCXU010000360.1 GCA_029263275.1 Ilumatobacter sp. | reverse complement strand
TCGACCACGGCACGTACCCGTACGTCACGTCGTCCAATCCGACTGCAGGTGGCGCCAGCGTCGGGTCGGGCCTGGGCCCGCGCGACATCGGTCGCATCGTTGGCATCACGAAGGCGTACACGACGCGTGTTGGTGCAGGCCCGTTCGTTACGGAGTTGTTCGACGACGACGGCAAGACCCTCGCCGAGGTGGGCCACGAATTCGGCACGGTCACCGGTCGCGCTCGCCGATGCGGCTGGCTCGACTGCGTGATGCTGCGCCACGCCGTCCGGCTCAACTCACTCACCGAGCTGTCGCTGACCAAGCTCGACATTCTCGACGGATTCGACACCGTGAAGATCTGTACGGGTTACCTCCACAACGGTGTCCCCGTCACCGACTACCCCGACCGGTACGACGTGCTCGAAGAGATCGTTCCGGTCTACGAGGAGTTGCCGGGCTGGAATACGGCAATCAACGAAATGCGCGAGCCCGGGCAGCTGCCCGACGCAGCCAAACGTTTCATCGAAGTTGTCGAACGCGAAGTCGGCATCCCCGTCAACGTGGTCGGCGTCGGCGCCGAACGCGACGACTACCTGATCTGGGACGCGTCATGATTGCTCCTCTCAACCCGCCCACCACCCGGAGCGCTTCAAGCCTCGCTGCGCTCGGCGTCGCTTTCTCAGAACGCTGCTTCGTCTCCGATGACTCCAACTCGGCGGTGTCTTCATGATTCCTCGCTATTCGACTCCGGAGATGGACGCGGTGTGGTCCGACACGTCGAAGTTCGCTCGCTGGCTTGAAGTCGAACTGCTCGCTACTGAGGGACACGCCGTCGCCGGTGTCGTGCCGCAAGAAGCTGCCGTCATCTGCCGCGCGAATGCCCCGGTCGCCGATGACGCGTTCCTGCAGAAGATCCTCGACCGTGAGGCGATCACCGACCACGATGTGGCCGCGTTCGTCGACGTCACGCAGGATGCGATCAACGATCCGGCTGGTTCGTGGATCCACTACGGGCTCACGTCGTCCGACGTTGGCGACACGGCGCTCTGTTGGGCAATGACCGACGCCGCCGACTTGATGATCGAGGCGTCGACCGAGCTCCTCGAGACGTTGATCGCTATGGCGCGCGAACACCGCGACACGGTGATGATTGGCCGCACCCACGGCATTCACGCCGAGCCGACCACCTTCGGCGCCAAAGTTGCTCTCTGGGCACTGCAGGTCGAACGTGATCGCGAACGTCTGCGCACGGCGCGCAACACCGTTGCCGTGATGAAGTTGAGTGGCGCCGTCGGCACGTACTCCAACATTCCGCCCGAGGTCGAACAGTTCGTCGGTGACGCGCTCGGCCTCGCCCCGGTCCCGGCCACGCAAGTCGTTGCCCGCGATCGCCATGCCGAGTTCCTCTATGCCTGTTCGTCCGTGGCCGCGACGTGTGAGCTGATGGCGGTTGAACTTCGCCACCTGCAACGCACCGAAGTGCGCGAGGTGCAGGAGGGGTTCAAGCCGGGTCAGAAGGGCTCGTCGGCGATGCCGCACAAGCGCAACCCGATCTCAGCCGAGACGATCAGTGGCCTCGCCCGCGTCGTGCGGTCGAACCTGCTTGCCGGGCTGCAAGACATCGCGCTGTGGCATGAGCGAGACATCTCGCACTCATCGGTCGAGCGAGTGATCCTGCCGGATTCATCGCAGCTCGCCTTCTACATGATGCGTCGGCTCAGGCGCCTGCTTGCGGGCCTCGTGGTGATGCCCGAGCGAATGCAGGCCAACCTCGATGCCAGCTACGGCCTCGTCTTCAGCCAGCCCGTCTTGCTGTCGCTGGTGCAGGGTGGCAAGACGCGCGACGAGGCGTACCGCATCGTGCAGCGCAATGCCATGCAGGCGTGGGATGAGGGCGCCGACTTCCGAGCGCTGCTCGAAGCCGTAGACGACGTGGACAACGCCGTGCTTGACGACGCGTTTGACCTGCGACGTTCACTCAGCAATCTGGGCCGGGTGTTCGATCAGCTCGACGCCATCACGTTGTCAGAGTGACGAATGGGGCCTGGCCCCATTCACCACTTCAGTCGCCGCGGCTGATGCCAGCGGACTTGAGCACGCTGGCATCGACGCCCACGTCGCGCCATGACTGATACGAGATTTTCTTGCTCTCGCTGTAGCTCTTCGCGACACCCACGAATGCCTCTTCAAGCGCACTCATATCGATTGTTTCGGACATCGCGCTGAGTTCGGCGCCGAGGTCGCGGCGCTCTTGGATGAGCAGCAACTCGTCGAGTGGGCTCGCCGACGCAAGCTCTGCTTCGAGCTTTTCGAGACGTGCATTGATCGTGTCGGGGGTGCGCTTGCGGCCTCGCTTTGGCTTGGTGGCGCGGAGCCCCTCGAGGTAGTCGCGAACGACCCGTCCTTCGGCTCGGCCTTTGGCCAGCGCCGCTTTGTGTTCGTCGCTCATCGGCGACTTGGGTCCTCGCTTGTTTGCCATTCTTCGATTCTATGGAATTCGACGAATTACGCAATAAGTTTTCTCCGTATGTTCGAGCTTTCGCCCCATGGTGCCGATGTTTTCGTGGGAACGGGACCTCAGTATCCGTGGGGGGGACTCTATGGTGGACAGATCGTGGCGCAAGCACTACGCGCAGCGTCATTATCGGTCGATTCAGCATTCGAGCCGCATTCAATACGTGCCTATTTCATCCGAAAAGGTGACGCTAGCGAGCCAGTTCGTTACGAAGTCGATCGGATTCGCAACGGTCGAACCTTTGTGACACGTCGGGTGGTCGCGCGTCAAGCCATTGGCGCAATCCTCAATGCGGAGAGTTCATTCCAACGCCCTGAGGCTGCCGAGTCGGTGCAGACGATTTCGATGCCTGCGGTTCCCGAGGCCGAGCGGCTCGACCAGACCTCTTGGACCGATGCGTTCGATCAAGCATCGGTTCCGATTTCCGAGGTGAATGATCCGGGCGTCGAACGTGATGGCACCGGTCGTGCGCTGGCGTGGATGAAGGTCAACGAGGACCTCGGCGATCCGGCCGACCCGGCAGCACAACTGCTGCACCGATCCTGGCTTGCCTACCTGTCCGATGATCTCCCGACCGAATCGGTGATCAAGGCGCACCCCGTTGCGGCGACAGCTGTCGAAGACCGGTTCTTCGGTGCGAGTCTCGACCACACGATCTGGTTTCATCGTCCGCTCCGAGCCGATCGTTGGCATCTCTACGACTTCACGTGTCACCACTTCATCGGCGGGCGCGGCCTCTCAATCGGCCATGTCTTTGCCGCCGACGGTCTGCATGTGGCAACCGTGTCCCAAGAGGTGCTCGTGCGCGACCGCGAAGCGCGTTGATCGTCCATTCGGCGGGATCTGTCCCAACGGCACCGTCGGATAGTTTCAATGCCTGATGAGCACCGCTGACTTACCCGAGCTGTCGCCGACCCTTGATCGGCTGCGCAACCATGTACTCGAACACTCGGTCAAGACCGGCACGTTCACACTGAAGTCGGGCGCCACGAGTTCGTGGTTCCTCGACACCAAACAGACCGCCTGTCGAGCCGACGGCATCATTGCGATGACCGACGCATTGATCGAGGTGTTCGGTGATGTGTTCGACGACATCGACGCGATCGGCGGCTTGACAATGGGCGGTGACCCCGTCGCTTACGGAGCGCAGGCAGTTGCCGCGACGCGTGGCCACACGCTGCGGAGCTTCAGCGTGCGCAAAGAACCCAAGGCAGGCGGGATCACCGGACGGATCGCCGGCGCGTTGCAGCCCGGCGACCGCGTCCTGGTCACCGAGGACACGACCACGCGCGGTACCTCGCTGATCGAAGCCGCTGACCAGGTCGAGGCTTTCGGCGCTCATCCAGTGTTCATGACCGTGATCGTCGACCGCGGTGGCACGTGCGCGGCGATGGCCGAGGCCAAGGGGATCGACTATCGCCCGCTGCTGACGGCCCCGGATCTGGGTTTCGGCTTCGGCACCTGAAACACGTTTGGTACCTCAGTCGCTCAGGGCTGGAGCACGCCCGGGTTGAGCATGCCTGCCGGGTCGAGGGCGGAGCGGATCGCGGCCTGTGCAGCGAGCTCGGCCGGATTCCGAATCAGGTGGAGCCATGAGGTCTTCGCCACGCCGATGCCGTGTTCGGCCGAGATGGTCCCGCCCAGCGACGCCACTGCGCTGAGCACGGTGTCGGCGATGCGCTCAGGATGGGTCGCACCGATGTAGTTGAGGTGCAGGTTGCCTTCGGCGAGGTGTCCGAACGGGATCAGCTGGCAGCCGTCGGTGTCAGCGGCTCGCTGTGCAATGCCGATCACGTCTTCGATCGCTTCGAGCGGCACGGCGACGTCGAGTTTGAAGGTGGGGACACCCACCGCCGTCGATGCCGCGGCGATCGCCTCGGTGATGCGATCGCGAAATGCAATCAGCCGGGTGCGCTGCGCAGGTTCGGTGGTCACGGCCGAGTCGATGATCCCGCCGGTGACGGCGAGCA
>JAJCXU010000359.1 GCA_029263275.1 Ilumatobacter sp. | reverse complement strand
CGACGAGGTCGCGGCCGCAGGGTTGAAGGGCGTCGATCTGAACCGCGCGAACGTCGTACCCGGCGGGCTGAACAAGGTCGGCGCTGGGTTGTTGAATGCGTTGCCGGGGGCAGTCCGGCGCGTCGTCGTCCCGAGGTTGTCACGGTGAGCGACGAACTGCTCGACGCGGCGCGGGCCGCGAAGGAACGCGCCCACTGCCCGTACTCGAACTATCCCGTCGGCGCGGCGATCCGCGCCGCGTCGGGACAGATCTACGCGGGATGCAACGTCGAGAATGCGGCGTATCCGGAAGGCACCTGCGCGGAGGCGGGAGCCATCGCCGCGATGGTGCTCGCGGGTGACCACGAGATCGTCGAGGTTGCCGTCGTCACCGGCGGAGCCACACCGGGCACCCCGTGCGGCGGCTGTCGCCAGCGTCTCCGCGAGTTCGCCGCTCCCGATGTTCTCGTCCACGCCGCCAATGGCACGGGCACGTCGCTGACCCTCTCGATGGCCGATCTCCTCCCCGACTCGTTCGGCCCCGAACAGCTCCCCTGAGCCCACGCCACCCCACCCCACCGCACCCGGTCAAGTCCGAAATTCGTGCCGAGGGCGCCCGCTCAGGGCACTCTCGCAACATATTTCGGATTGGGAACTTGAGTGGAAGTGACCCAGCATTTGTGATGGGACGTTGTGTTGAGTCCGTGAAACCCCTAGCTTGAGTGTCAAGACATCAGGATTTCACCCCTCGAAAGCAAACTCGAAAGCAATCTCGAAAGCAGTAAGGAGCTTCACATGCCCAAGGCAGTCGGTATCGACCTCGGTACCACCAACTCAGTCGTCTCGGTCCTCGAAGGCGGCGAGCCCGTCGTCATTCCGAACTCCGAAGGCGGTCGTACGACCCCATCGGTCGTGGCGTTCTCCAAGACCGGCGAAGTGCTCGTCGGTGAAGTGGCGAAGCGTCAGGCCATCACCAACCCCGATCGCACCTTCCGTTCGGTCAAGCGCCACATGGGCGAAGGCTGGAAGTCCGACGACATCGATGGCAAGCAGTACACCGCGCAGGAGATCAGCGCCCGCACGCTGATGAAGCTCAAGCGCGACGCCGAGAGCTACCTGGGCGACACGGTCACCCAGGCAGTCATCACCGTGCCCGCGTACTTCGACGATGCCCAGCGCACCGCCACCAAGGAAGCCGGCACCATTGCGGGCCTCGAAGTGCTCCGCATCATCAACGAGCCGACCGCTGCCGCGCTCGCCTACGGTCTCGACAAGAGCGACGACGACGAAACCATCCTCGTGTTCGACCTCGGCGGCGGCACCTTCGACGTGTCCGTCCTCGAAATCGGCGACGGCGAGTACGAAGTCAAGACGACCCACGGCGACACCGTGCTCGGTGGCGACGACTGGGATCAGCGCATCATCGACTGGCTCGTCCAGCAGTTCAAGGCTGCCCAGGGCGTCGACCTCAGCGCCGACCGCATGGCCGCACAGCGTCTGCAGGAAGCAGCGGAGAAGGCCAAGATCGAACTCAGCCAGACGCAGTCGACGCAGATCAACCTGCCGTTCATCACTGCCACGGCCGATGGCCCGCTGCACCTCGACGAGCAGCTGTCCCGTGCGAAGTTCCAGGAACTCACCGCTGACCTGATCGAGCGCTGCCGTGTGCCGTTCGAGCAGGCCCTGAAGGATGCCGGCGTGGCCAAGGGCGAGCTCAACCACGTCATCCTCGTCGGTGGCTCCACTCGTATGCCCGCCGTGACCGACCTCGTGCAGGATCTCACCGGCAAGGAGCCGAACAAGACCGTCAACCCGGACGAAGTGGTCGCCATCGGTGCTGCTGTCCAGGCCGGTGTGCTGCGCGGCGACGTGAAAGACGTGCTGTTGCTCGACGTCACGCCGCTGTCCCTCGGTATCGAGACCAAGGGCGGCATCATGACCAAGCTCATCGAGCGCAACACCACGATCCCCACCAAGCGCACCGAAACCTTCACCACGGCCGAGAACAACCAGCCGTCGGTCGAGATCCACGTGCTGCAGGGCGAGCGCGACATGGCGAGCTATAACAAGACGCTCGGCAAGTTCCAGCTCGTCGACCTGCCGCCGGCCATGCAGGGCGTGCCGCAGATCGAGGTCACGTTCGACATCGACGCCAACGGCATCGTGCATGTCAGTGCGAAGGATCGGGCCACCGACAAGACCCAGTCGATGACCATCACGGGCCAGTCCAACCTCGACAAGGACGCCATCGACCAGATGGTGAAGGATGCCGAAGCGCACGCTGAAGAAGACAAGCAGCGGCTTGCCGAGGCCGAGGCTCGCAACAACGCCGACAGCCTCGTGTACCAAACCGAGAAGGTGCTGCGCGAGCAAGGCGACAGCGTCCCGGCTGAGGAGAAGGACGCCGTCGAGGCGCCACTCGCCGACCTGAAGAAGGCACTCGAAGGCAACGACAACGACGCCATCAAGACCGCCACCGAGGCGCTCATGGCTGCCAGCCAGGCGTTCAGCCAGAAGCTGTACGAAGCAGCCGCCAAGGACGCCGGCGCCGAGGGTTCCTCGGCATCGGGCCAGGGCGAGGGAGCAGTCGATGACGACGACATCGTCGATGCCGAGATCGTCGACGATCCCGCCGATGGAGACGCTGAGGCAGGTGCTTGAGCATGTCCGACATGGGAGACGGTGATCTTTACGATCCCGACGACCTGAGCGACGAGGAGCTGACCGGGACCGCCTCCCGGTCGGCCTCTGAGTCCGCCGCTGCCGCCGATGCGGCAGCGGCGTCGAGCAGCGAAGGCGACGACACGCCATCACGCCAGAGCGAATTCGACGACCTCGACACGCTGTCGGCGCTCGACTTCGACACCCCCGACGTCGCCGGCAGCGAGGCTGCCGCTGAGGTCGACGTGCCGACGTTGGTCGCAGAGCGCGACGAGTTCAAGTCGATCGCACAGCGAGTCCAAGCCGAGTTCGAGAACTTCCGCAAGCAGGCCAACATCAGGGCACAGGCCGACGCCGAACGGGCGACTGGCCGATTGGCCGAAGCCTTCTTGCCGGTGCTCGACGCAGCAGAGGCAGCGTTCCTTCGTCATCCCGATGAAGTGGGTCCGCTGCTCAATCAGATGTTGACCGAGCTGAAGAAGCAGGGCCTCGAAACCCTCGACCTCGACGGGCAACCGTTCGATCCAGAGGTGGCAGAAGCCGTGGCGCACGAACCAATCGACGGCGGTGAGCCGGTGGTAGCCGAGGTGCTGCGCAGCGGTTACCAGTGGAAGGGCAAGACCCTCCGCGCCGCGATGGTCAAGACAACAGACTGAGCGAATCACACTTGGGGTCTGACCCCAAGTGTGATGGCCGAGAACACTTCAAGGAGGTGAGCACGAATGGCTGCACAACGAGACTGGTACGAGAAGGATTTCTACAAGACTCTGGGCGTGGCCGAGAGTGCCACCGACAAGGAGATCACGAAGGCCTACCGCAAGCTCGCTCGCGAGCTGCATCCCGACAAGAACCCCGGTGACGACGTCGCCGAGGAGAAGTTCAAGGACGTGTCGGCGGCCTACGACGTACTTGGCGACGACGACAAGCGCGCCGAATACGACGAGGTCCGGCGGATGGGCCCCGCGGCGATGCGCGGACAATCTGGCGGCAACGGCGGATTCTCCTTCAACGTCGGCGACATGGGCGACGTTCTCGGCGGCATGTTCGGCCGAGGCGGCGGCCAACGCGGTCGCGGCGGCGCCGGTGTACAGCCTCGCCGCGGCGCCGACATCGAAGCATCACTGACCGTTGACTTCGCCGACGCGGTGACCGGTCTGGAAACCACGTTGTATCTCACCACCGACGCGCAGTGCTCCACGTGCGGCGGCAGCGGGGCGAAGCCCGGAACCGCTCCGAAGGTCTGCGGCAATTGCGGCGGTCGCGGGGTCACCGACGACAACCAGGGAATGTTCTCGTTCTCGTCACCGTGTCAGGTGTGCCAAGGCCGCGGCAGCGTGATCGAGTCGCCGTGCGGTACCTGTCGCGGCGGAGGCATCGAGCGCCGCCCGCGCGAAGTGAAGACACGTCTGCCGGCTGGCGTCAAGGACGGCCAGACCATCCGGCTCAAGGGCCGCGGCGGACCGGGGCGCAACGGCGGACCGAACGGCGACCTGCTCGTCGAGCTCACCGTGATGCCCCACGAGCGGTTCGGTCGCAGCGGCCAGAATCTCACGGTCGCTGTGCCAGTGTCCTTCGCCGACGCCGCACTCGGCGCGGACATCGACGTGCCGACTCTTGGCGGGCCGACCGTCACGATGCACATCAAACCGGGCACCCAGTCCGGCAGTCGGCACCGCGTGAAGAGCAAGGGCATCGAAACCACGAGCCGTACCAAAGGCACCGTGCAGGGCGATCTGATCGTCACTGTCAACGTGATGGTGCCCACCGACCTGAACGATGAACAACGTTCGGCAATCGAGCGGCTGCGCACGGCAAGTACGGTGAAGAGCGAGCAGGCATCGCCGACGACCGGCGCAACCGCCTGAGGAGACTCACATGAGTGACCGACCGGACAACGAAGGACCCGAGCGCAAGCGGATGACCGCGGTCTACGTGATCTCGGTCGCTGCCGAGCTTGCCGGGATGCATCCCCAGACCCTGCGGATCTACGAGCGTCGGGGTCTGGTCATGCCCGCACGAACGCAGGGTGGCAATCGTCGGTACAGCGATGCCGACATCGAGATCTTGCGTCGCATCTCGGAGCTGACCAATGAGGGCATGAACCTCGAGGGCATTCGCAGGGTGATGCGGCTGGAAGCCGAGAACGAACGCCTTCGCGCCGAACTCGAGCAAGCGCGCTCCATCGCTCTGCACGCCATCAAGGACGCGGAGCGGAGCCAACGTGGTGCGCGTGCAGCGCAGCACGCCGCCGGCAGCGAACTGGTGCCGCTCAAACAAGCCGTCGCCGTCTTCGGGCAACGCGCCAGCATCTTCCGACGCGACTGATCAGCGTCGGCGACGGGGAAGCAGCTTCGCCACGGTCCGGCGTGCGACACCCGGACCAGCGCTGACCGTCGGCGCCACGGTTGCCACACGTTCAACCACCCAAGGTCGATGATCGACGGGCGTGGTCGCAGCAGCATCGGTGATGATGTCGACCGGTCGAATGCGGCCGACGAGTCCGGCTGCGCCGACAGCCGCACCCACGGCGACACATTGGCGTTCGGGGGCGCGAAGATCGTGCGGCGGGAACTGTGGCACGGTGCCGCCGTCGACCACGAGGGCGACGCCGGCGCTGGGCGTGTCGACCGTCGACGCTCTGGTTCGCTCGCGAACGGTGTCGATCAACTCGGTCAGGGCGTCGGCCACAACGATGTCGTCGAACAGCTCAACCGAAAACGAGTCGTTGCCCAGCACCAACATCGGGTGCGTCCGGCCGGTCCCGTCGATCGACACGGCAGCGACGGGAATACGGTGCTGCAGGACAGTGGCCGACGATTCGCCTCCGGTCGCATAGCGCTCGGCGAGTGTCGTCTCGTCGTCGAGCACGCGGGCCAAGGCGACGGGGCTGGGCTCGACCGCGACATCGACGAACCCGGCCCGTTCGGCGAGTGCTTCGATGCGCCGAATCCCCGCGTCCGGCCAGTGCAGGACGTGAAGCCACCGGCGTGGGCCGTCGTCGACGAGCAATGTCGACGCGGCACGATGACGTCGGTCGATCTCAGCGCGTAACACGTTGAGTTCGGGACCGGACTGGCCGGTCACGTCGACCCGTCGCATCCACGATCCGGCAGGAAACGTCGCCAGGCGCGCCGGCAAGGTGTCGGCCCCGAGGTCGGCTCGGACACGAGTGAGCGCGTCGAGCACCGAGCGATCGTCGTCGTGCGCGGTGAGCGCCACTTCGGTCGCGCGCACGATGTCGGCACCCGCCTCGCCGAGCAGCACGCCACGGACGAGGTTCGAGCACAGCTCGATCCCGACCGATCGCCCGATGTCAGTGCTACCGCTCATGAGTCGGGCTCCATCACGGTTGCCAGTGCAGCGAGGACATCGTCGAGCGGTGCGTCGAGTTCGGCCAACTGCACCAGCGCTCCATCGCGGCGTTGGGCTCTTCCGACGTGGCGCTCGATGGCTGGTGAACGTTCGACGCCGAGTTCGACATAGTGGTCGGGATTGCTCAGCGCACCCACCACGACGTGGTCGCATGCTCGAAGGATGTCGTCGAGGCCATCCGGGCTGTGGGCCGCAGCAACCACGTTGATGCCGACATCTGCGCCCTCTGCCAACAGGTGACTGAGCGCGGCGGCCGCTGGTTCGGTCAGTCGTTCGAGGTCGCGCGCGATGACGAGCACCGATGGGTGGTCGTGCACTCGGAAATCGGGAGTAGCGCGTCGGAGGTGCATGGTGCCAGCGACGTCGCTCAACATGGCCTCGACCGCGCCGTCGTGATCTGGTGACTCTGCTCGTACGACGTGTGGGACCTCGGAAATCGAAGTGCGGCGGCGGTCGTTGTGCTCAGCGACGTACACCTCGATGTCGTCGGTGGCGAAGCGATCGGCCACACCGACGAGCAGTACCTCGAGTGCGGAGCGCACACCTGATCGAGGCGAGCCGATGAACACCCGGGAGCCGTCCTTGCCTGGCTGCCACCAATACGCCACCGCGGTGTCGACGTCGTCACCGTTGAGGAGACCCAGCGGCACACCGTCGCCCACGTGGGTCGACCAGAGGTGAGAGGCAAGCACGCGATTCGGGAGTGGGATGGGCACGAGCGGTCGTGGCGCTGCCAGGGTGCGTTCGGCTGCGAGCGCCGCCAGCCGCCGAGCGGCTCGGTCGACAGCGTGGTCTCGGCTGCGGACGCTCGTGAGCGCGCCGCGCTCGAGTCGGCGTTCGAGCGCGGATGGAGAACGGCCGAACACGAATGGACGCACGCTGATTGCTTCTGCGGTGGTCGTGCTCTCGTCGTAGGGCGTGAACGGCGTCTGCAGCTGTCGGCGTCGATCGTGCAGCATGGCGCGCCGAGTGCCGCCGTATCGGTCGACCGCGATCTCGATGTGGCACACGGCGCGGAGGTCGGCAGCGAGTGCCGCGAGCGGTCGGGCCGTCGCGACCACGAGGTGCACGCCGACCGCGTCATTCGCGAGTGCGACCAGACCCTCGACCAGCCCGGGTGCGGCCAGTTCCGTCTCGGCGATGCCGGTGATCACGACCACGAGGCGCGATGAGGCTGGCGTTTCTCCGGCAAAGTCGGCACGGAGCCGATCGAGCAGTCGTTCAATCGCGACGGCATCGCGCTCGGAGAAGGTGCCGGCGTGGTGCGGCAGTTGCTGGAGCGCGTTGTCAGCGTGCGCCGCTCGATGATCGATCAGCAGCAGGGATGCCTCGGTTGGGGACCACGTCGACGCGATCGACAATGTGAGCATGGTGGCCACGTCGACGGCCTTGTCGATGCTCGATCCGCTGATGACGGCACTGGCGTCGAGTCCAAGATCGGGGCCAACCAGCACACCAGCTACGGCACCGATGGCCATCTCAACCGACGAGTCGGGTGCGCCCAAGGCGGCATCCCAGCTCGTTGCGGCGTCAGCGGCGTGCACGATGTCGTCGAGCGCGACCAGGTAGTTGGCCTGGTCGGACGTGGTGAGTCGATCAGGATCGACGAGCGGAGCGAGGTGGCGGGCGACGTCGACGGCGGTGTCGATGTCGAGTAGCGCGACGTGGAGATCGAGTTGGGCGCCATCCCGATCGAGGCGGGTGAGCGTTGCTGCACCTGGGCGCTCGGTGTCGAGCTCGACGATCGTGTTCGCTGGGGTGGGTGCGGTGTGTCGCGCATCGGTGAGGACGATGACTGCAGCATCTGTCGGCGCGTCGAGCACGAACGTGCGGAGCGGACTGTTCGGTCCGTTCCAGATTTCGTCCGCGGTGACGACGACGATGGTCGGGCGCTCGAGTTCGCGGTCGGCGAGGCGAGCCATCTCGAGTTCGTTGGTGAGCAAGTCGACAGCAGATCCCCAGCGCACGTGAGGCAGCCACTTGGCCCAGTCCCAGTCGCCAAGCTCAGCGGGCGTCGTCGCAACGACGAGATCGACGTCGGCGGGGCCGTATCGAGTGCACACGTCGACGATGATCGCCCGGGCGAGACCAGCGCGGTCGGCGGCCTGACCGGTGATCGCGAGCATGTGCTCCGCGTCGATGTCGAGTGAGACCGGCTCGAACCCGTTCGCATCGCCGCGTCGCGCGACGAGTCCGATGTCGGTGCTGATCGGGCCGCTGCCCCGACGTCGATGCCACAGTTGCGGTGCCCGGGCGCGGGCGTCGTCGATTGCTTCGGCGATGGTTCGGTCGTACTCGTCAACTCCCGGCGGACGGTTGTGCACGACGAATCCGTCGATCGGGGGACTCAGCGGCAACGCGGCGCGGCCGACCGGCGGGTCGAGACGGAAGATGCGTCCGCCGACGACGACGGACTCGTCGCGCCAAGCAGTCGGCCCGTCGAGTGGCTGCCCGTCGAGCAGGACAGGAGCCGTGGCGGGCGCCGACTGAGGCCCGGCGGTGAGCGTGACCGACGACGGCGTGACGTCGAGGGCGAACGCGACCGTGTCAGTCGCGTCAGCGCTGAGTTCCGTTGCGTGTTGCCGTCGTCCCGGACCGACTCGATATTGGCCAGCGCTCAGCGCGACCTCACGGCCCGCTCCGGGACCAGCGAGCTGGCGCAAGGCGGTGACCGGTGCGGCGCTGCGATCGACGTCATCGAGCAGCGTGTCGATCACCGAACCAGCGACGACATCGCACGCCGCGACACTTTCGCTCGCGTTGGTGAGCCGACCATCGACAAGGGCCGTGGTCGGCGCGGCCTGACCGGTGACCGCAGCGATGAGATCGCGCAGGGACACGTCTCGATCGTGGACATCGATCGAGACGTCAGCGATGCCGTGGGCGGTGCGCACGATCAGCTCCATCGCCTTCGACTCTAGGGTTCTTCGCCGCCTCGTGCGGCGCTCTCGGGCGTCGCGAAAATTCTCCTCAAGTTCTCCTCAAGTTCCACCGGGAGTATGCCGATGAACCAATTGGCGGACTCGTAACCTCAAGGCACCAAACGCAGGCTCGGTTGCAGAAAGGTCCACATGAGAACCGTGACGTGGCGTCAAACGACGGCAGCGCTGCTTGCTGCAGTGTTGGCCCTCGGC
>JAJCXU010000358.1 GCA_029263275.1 Ilumatobacter sp. | reverse complement strand
TAGCCGCGACGTACATGCCAGCGTTCGTGTGCACCGGACATGCGGCAAGACACGGAATGTTCGTGTCGTAGTACTCAAGATCCCAGCTCATCGGCGCCGCTCCATCGGATTCACAAGACGCCCGATTTCGCGTCGATCTCGATCAATCGTCCGGTAACACGGGGCATCAGCGCCGGGCCCGCTTCGGGTCCGACCGCTCACCCGACTCGGCGCCGCACGGCTCAGGTACCGAGTTGGAGTTTCGGAGGGCATCTGACTCCTCATTGGCGGACGACCCGTCTCACAACGAGTCTTCCTGCATTCTGGATTGCTTCGATACCTGCTTGAAGGGAACTAGGTCCCTTGATGTCCGAGTCTGTGACCAGGGGCGACATCCCTCCCTACGGATTCTGGTATTCGGCCTTCGGGCCGAGGTAATACCACCAGTTGAGACCGATGCACACGACGTAGAACGCCGCGAAAGCGATCAGGGCGTACTCCGGTGTGGCGTTCTTGATCTGGGTACCGAATTCCTGCGGGACGACGAAGGCGCCATATGCAGCGACTGCTGACGTCCACCCGAGCACGGGCCCGGCCTGCTCCTTGTTGAACACGACCGCAATCGTGCGGAACGTCGAACCGTTGCCGATGCCACTCGCCGCGAAGAGCAACAAGAAGAGCAAGAAGAACGGGACGAAGAAGTCCTCAGGCGTCTCTGACTGGTACGCCTGGCGCAAGTAGTACGCAACTCCGAGCGCACTCGCCGCCATCACGATCGACACATAGTGCGTGACGCGGGCGCCACCAACACGGTCAGCAATCCACCCGCCGACCGGCCTGATGAATGCGCCGATGAACGGGCCCATCCACGCAAACGTCAATGCAGACGGACCATCCGGGTTCGCGATGTCGTGGGTGAGGACACCGTCAACCTCGATGTGCTTGAACCCGAACACCACCTTGATCGCGAGCGCAAATCCGGCGGAGAACCCGATGAAGCTGCCGAAGGTCATCGTGTAGATGACACTCATGATCCAGGTGTGCTTGTGCCCGAAGATCTTGTACTGGCGTTCAAGGTTGGGCTTGATCTCACCGGGGATCTGCTTGAGCAGGAACACGGTCAGCCACAGCGTGAACGCGATGACGGGCCACTTCGCCCACGACGGGGCGCCGAGGCCCGTGGGATCCGGAAGGATGATGTAGAGCCCGATGACCGACGGGACCGCCGCAACCAGGAGCATGCCGAGGATCTTGGCGAACGACGACAACGTGCTGCCGATGTTCGGCGACACATGTTCGGTTCGGATGTTGTTCATTCGGTAGAAGCCGAGGAACGCCAGCGGTATCAGGAACACCAACCACACGAACCCCGCGTTCTGAATCCACGTCTCGGTGCCTGCTTCGATCTTGCCGATCAGCGTGCCTGAGGTCTGTTCGAGGAGCTCTGACCCGCCGCCGAAAATCGCCTTCGTCATCACCAGCGGGATCAACAGCTGCATGGTGGTCACGCCGGCATTGCCGAGTCCGGCATTGAGGCCGAGCGCCAGACCCTGCATGCGCTTGGGGTAGAAGAAGCTGATGTTCGACATGGACGAGGCGAAGTTGCCGCCACCGATACCCGAGAGGAACGCCAAGAGTTGGAACACCCACAACGGTGTGTCCTGATCGAGGAGGGCAAAGCCGGTGCCCGCTGCCGGAATCATCAGCAATGCCGTGGTCAAGAAGACCGTGTTGCGGCCTCCTGCGATGCGGATGAAGAAGCTGTTTGGGATCCTGAACGTGGCCCCGGTGAACCCGGCGATCGCGGTGATCGTGAACAACTCCGCCTGCTCGAACGGGAAGCCCAGGTTGAGCATCTGGACCGTGATGATGCTCCAGTAGAGCCACACGGCGAACCCGCACAGCAGGCTCGGTACGGAGATCCACAGGTTTCTGGACGCGACCTGTTTGCCCTCGCTCTCCCAGAACTCCTCGTTTTCAACATCCCACTCGGTGATGTCGGCCATGCGATTCTCCTCTTGTTCGTTGCGTCGACGCGGCGTTGCGTCGACGGGTCAGCTCTCAGCGGCCGGCGTACCGACTGCGTGTTCAGGTTCATCGTCGAATTCCTCCGCGTAGGCCCCCTTGGGCTCTTCGAGCAGGAGATACGTCATCACGAAGCTGACCGCGGCGCCCGCGGCGAGAATGAAGAAGAACGTGCGGGCATCGACGAGCGAATAGACGACCAAGTAGATGACCGCGCCGACGTTGCCGTAGGCCCCGGCCATGCCGGCCACTTGGCCGGTCATGCGCTTGTTGACCATCGGGATGATTGCGAATGTCGCGCCTTCGGCGCCTTGCACGAAGATCGATGCGAAGACGGTGATGACCACGGCCAGCACGAGCCAGGTGACGCCGCCGAACATCGGCACGAGGTTCCGCAGCCCGTCTTCGTCGACGCCGGGCGCCCAGTCAGCGATGAATCCCATCAGGGCGAAGCCGACGACGATGCCGAAGATGTAGCCGAGCATCGTGTGCTTGCGGCTCGACAACTTGTCGGACAGGTAGCCACCGAGCGGTCGGGCAACGAGATTGACGAACGCGAACGATGCGGCAACGAAGCCCGCGACCGTGGCGGTAACGAGCGGTTGGCCCGCCCCGTCGGTGAGAGGTTCGAACACCGCTTCGTAGAACTCCGGCAACATCGACACCACCGCGAGTTCGGCGCCGAAGTTCGCGAAGTACGTCGAGTTCAACGCAACGACGCTGCCGAAGTGGTACTTCTCCTCCTCAGGCACACCGGCCCGCAAGTACGGCAAGTTGATCTGCAGCGTCCGCACGACGTGAATGATGTAGACCACCGTGAGCACGGCGTAGATGCCATACAACGCACCCTTGCCGTAGATCGGCTCGCCATCGACGTTCACGTTCGAGATGCGCCACGCCAACACGCCGAGCGCACCGACGAGCGGGATCGACCAGAACAGATACTGACCGAGATCGAAGTACGAGCTGAGCAGCATCGGCTCGGCCTTCTTGGTCTTTTCGAGCTTTCGCCCGTCAGGGACGTCCCGGACGAGGAAGTAGTACATGACGCCGTAGATCGCGAGGACGACACCGTTGAGCGCCATTGCCCACCGCCACGAATTGTCGCCGAGACCGAACCAGCGGTCGAAGACGGTCAGTGCGAGCCACGGCAGGGTCATCGCTGCCCAGGCAGAACCGAAGTTGCCCCAGCCGGCGTAGAACCCTTCGGTGCGACCGATGTACTTCGGCGGGAACCATTGCGCCACCATCTTGATGCCGACCACGAAGCCGGCACCAACGCTGCTCAGCGCGAGGCGCGAGATGAGCATCTGGGTGAACGTGTCGGAGAATGCGAACACGATTGCCGGAACCGACATCGTGACCATCAACAGCGAGAACACGATCCGTGCGCCGAATCGATCGATCAATGCACCGACGATGATGCGGGCGGGAATCGTCAACGCAACGTTGGCGATCAGCAACACCTTGATGTGTTCCTTCGTCAACCAGTCTGATGTCTCGCGCATCGTCGAGGACAACGGCGCCAGGTTGAACCAGACGAAGAACGTCATGAAGAAGGCGATCCACGTGAAGTGGAGCACCCTGATCCGTTCCTGGTTGAAGTCGAGCAGCCTCGGGGGCTGGTCGTCGGTCAGCACTTCTTCATTGCTCATTGATACTGCTTTGCTCGGGGCTTGTTCGAGACGAACTCAGCCGACGGTGGTTCGCGATTTGCGATCACCTTCTGCCACGGTCGGAACAGGTATTGCAGGGGCAGGGTGATGATGTGCACGAGCCGGCTGAACGGGAACACCGCCAGGAAGGCGAAGAAGCACAGGACGTGCAACTTCAAAACGAGCGGAAGCGGTTCGATGTAGCCAGGTTCGGGCTGGAACTCGAAGAGTGATTGGACGTAGGGGGAGAACACCGAGGTTCCCCAGTACGAACCCCACCGACAACCAATCGAGATCCACACGCCAGTGACGATCTGCGCGCCGATGACCACGAGCACCACTCGGTCCATCACACTCGTGACCCGTCTGACGCGGGCGTTGGTCAGCCGACGGAACAGCAGAATCGAGATGCCGAACGCTGCCCACAAGCCGAGCGCGAGGCCGGTGGCTTCGAGGAGATAGAGACGGAATGGTTCTCCGTTCCACAACTCGAAGCTGCGCGGAATGATCAGTGCGACGAGATGGCCGATCAGAATGATCGACAGACCCCAGTGGAATGAGATCGAACCCCAATAGAGCTTGCGACTCTCGAGGAGTTGCGACGACAGCGAGGACACCGTGAACGGTGCCTGCCTCCAACGGATGATGGCAACGATGATGGCAAGCGCTGCCACCACATAGGGCAACACTCCGAAGAGCATGTCGTTCCAGGTCATCGACGTCCTCCGATC
>JAJCXU010000357.1 GCA_029263275.1 Ilumatobacter sp. | reverse complement strand
CGGCCTGCGTGGTCTGGGTAATCGCGTCGACGGCGAGGATGACCGCGGCCGCCGTGTAAGAGGTGTGCTCGTCGAACGGGAAGAGCACGCGTCCGTCTTGGCCCCCGTGCACGATGCCGGTCCAATAGGCACCCGGCGTTGCAGCGTCCGGCGTCGCGGTGAGCGGTGCGCCCGATGCCGAAGTATTGCGGTGGGGCTGCGTCCAGCGAAGCAGATCGGTTGCCGTCGACATGTCGCCCAACGTGGCGTAGGCCAGTGCGCACTCGGCAGTTTCTGATGCGGTGATCCAGGGCTCGTCGTCGACGCAGCGGACGCCGAGTCCCTCCATCACGAAACGGTCCCATCCGTCGGCCATCCGCGCCTTGGCTTGCTCGCCGGTGAGGGCGCTGGTCAGCACGGGGTAGTACCAGTCCATCGCCCAACGGGTCTTGGGTTGGAACGCTTCGGGATTTGTGCGAATGACTTCGCACATCGTTGCGGCGGCCCGGCTCCAGTCGGGTCGCGGCTCGCCAAGTGCCTCACCGAGGTGTGCGCCGCAGCGCAGAGCGTGTTGAATGCTTGCGGTTCCGGTGAGCAGGGCGTAGTCCCATGGTCGGCCGTCGGGTTCGACTGCCCAGAGCGGCACACCGTCGTCGCGGCGGAGGCCCATGACGAAGTCGAGGGCGCGCACGACGGTGGGCCACATGTTCTCGGCGAAGCCCCGATCCCACGTGCTGCGCCAGTGGTGCCACACGCCGGTGGCGATGTAGGCGCACACGTTCGAGTCGAGCTTGGCGTCTTCGACCGACCCGTCGGGCAGGTAGTAGTTGTGCCAGCTACCGTCGTCGCGTTGGATGTCGGCGAGCCACTCGTAGGCGTGTTCAGCCTCTTTGTGTAGACCGGCGACATCGAGCGCCATCGCGGACTCGATGTGATTCCACGGGTCGCTGTGCCCACCCGGGAACCACTGGATCATGCCCGACGGCAGCTGCAACGACGCGAGGTGCTCGGCGGTCTCGCGGATCTCGTCAGCCGTGGCGACGCCGTCGAGGAAGGGAATCGCGCTCATTCGGCAGCCCCGGCAGAATCACACTTGGGGTCTGACCCCATGTGTGATGACGTGAGAGCGGGCTTGTGGCCGTAGAGGACGATGCTCTTGCCGAGGGCAGGCGACAGGATCTTCTCAGCGATCTTCGTCGATGTGGGCTGGGTCATGATGTCCCACTCGAGGAACTCGCGGTACTTCGTGACCAGCGGATGATCGTTGTTGGTCGGACCGACGGCGCACTTCAGCCACCAGTACGGCGAATGCAGGGCATGCGCCCGGTGCTGTCCGCGTGGGTCGAGGCCCGCGGTGACCAGCTTTGCCTTCAGCTCGGTGGCGGAGTAGATGCGCACGTGGCCGCCCACGCTGATCGGTGCGTGGTACTCCTCGCTGAGCATCCAGTTGATCTTCTCGGGGAGCCATGCCGGCACCGTGGCGGCGAACATTCCGCCGGGCTTGAGCACGCGCACCATCTCGGAGATGGCCGCGACATCGTCTTGGATGTGTTCGAGGACCTCAGAGGTGATGACGACGTCGAACGCCCCATCGTCGAACGGCAACTTGGTGGCATCACCACGAAGCACGCCCTTGAACCGTTCGATGTCGATGTCGCCGGCGTCGACCATGGCGCCAAGGGTGGCGCGTGTCTGGATGACCTCGTCTTCGGCGTAGTCGAGCGCGACCACATCAGCACCGCGGCGGGCGCACTCGAAGACGTGACGGCCGAAGCCTGCACCCACATCGAGGACTCGGTCACCGGGCGCGAGGCCGAGTTTGTCGAACTTGATCGTCAGCATGTGGCAGTGCGTCCTACTTGATACGGCCGTTGCGCTTCAGCTTGGCGATGTTGTCGGGCATGGCGAGCACCTCGCGGTACTGCTCGACGGTCTGCTCGGCGCAGAGCCGCCAGGTCCATCGGTCGAGCACACGCTGGCGGCCGGCCGCACCGATGCGGGCACGGGCCTCGGGGTTGTCGAGGCCTCGCTTGAGTGCCTCGACGAGGCTGTCGACGTCGCCGGCCTTGCAGCCGAACACGGTCTCGCCGTCGGTGCCGGTGACCTCGGGAAGCGCGCCGCCGTCGGTAGCGACGAGTGGTGTGCCGGAGCACATCGCTTCGATCGCGGGCAGCGAGAAGCCTTCGTACAGCGACGGGACGACGGCCAACTCGGCCTCGGAGTACAGCTCGACGATCCGCTCGTCGGTGACGCCGGAGTCGAACTCGATGTGCGGCTTCAAACCCAGTGAATCGATCAGGTCCATCGAGTGGCCCGGGCGGGGCTTGCCGATGATGGTGAGCGTGATATCGCGCTCGGTTCGCAACTTGGCCATGGCTTCGAGGAGGTACGACAGACCCTTGAGCGCCACGTCGGCAGACGCCGTGGTGATGAGGTGCTCAGAGCGGCGTTGCACGTGCTCGAGTGGCTTGAACAGATCGGGGTCGACGCCGACCGGCACGAGCCGCATCCGGTCCTTCGACACGCCCATGTCGGTGTGGATGTCGTCGATCGAGTTCTGGCTGACCACGACGATGCGCGGCAGCTTCGAAGCGACCTTGCCCTGCATCTTGACGAACGAATACCAACGCCCGACCGACCAGCGCTTGTACCAGTTCTTCGCGTGCTCCATCTCGAGCTTGCGGTCCTTGGTGATCGGGTGGTGCAGAGTGACGATCGTGGGGATCTTCTCTTCGATCTTCAGGATCCCGTAGCCAAGACACTGGTTGTCGTGGACGAGGTCGAACTCCTTGGCGCGCGGAATCAGGTTGCGCTTGGCGCGCGAGCTGAACGCCATCGGTTCGGGAAACACGCCGGTGAGGTACTGCGCCATCTCGAGCAGATCGTCGCGGTCCTTGATCTCCCAGAAGCCGGGAACGCGGCCCGGATAGTGATCGTTGAAGGTGTCGAGGCTGGGCAGCTTCGTGAGCGGAACCCGGTCATCGAGTACCGGGTATGGCTGCCCGCCGAGCACTTCGATGGTGTGTCCGAGGTCGGCAAGCGCCTTGGTCAGGTGGCGGGTGTAGACGCCCTGGCCACCGACATGGGGCTTCCCGCGGTAGGTCAGGTACGCGAGTTTCAAGGGCTCACTGGGGTCCAGGAGCCGGTGGTTTCCCGCCGATGACATTCGAAGAACGATATCGGCGCCTTGTTACCGTCTGGTAACGGAGCGGATCGGAGTGACAAGCGGCCCGCAGTGCCAGCTGTGCCCCATCTGGTTCACAGGCAGGTGGTTCACAGGCAGGTGACGGTGGTCGAACCGCTCGACGATGAGCTGTTGCCGAGGCTGTC
>JAJCXU010000356.1 GCA_029263275.1 Ilumatobacter sp. | reverse complement strand
TTGGTGTAGATCGCATCGAGGCGGTTGGTGAACGAGAACTCGAACATCTTCGACTCGGTGATGGCCTCGGTCGGGCACGCCTCGACGCACAGGTCGCAGTGAATGCAGCGCAAGTAGTTGATCTCGTAGATCCACCCGAAGCGCTCGCCGGGCGAGGTGGGGTTCTCGGGATCGTTGTCGGCACCACGAACGTGAATGCACTTGGCCGGACAGACACCCGCACACAGCTCACAGCCGATGCACTTCTCCATGCCGTCCTCGTACCGGTTGAGGACGTGACGACCGTGCATCCGCTCGGGCTTGGGGATCTTCTCGTCGCCCTGGGAATCGGACGCCATGTCGCCCTTCTTCTTGGCCCGGCGACCACCGGAATACTGCGTGGTCACCTGCTTGCCACCGAAGAGTCGGTGCTGGCGGAGCGGGATGAGGAAACCTTCGAAGTAACCCATCAGTTGGCAGCTCCCTTGCTCGAAGCGGATGTCGAAGCGGATGGTGTGGGTACCGGGCTCAACGAGCTGGACGCCTCACGGTTCTTACGACTGACGTTGAGTGCCGCAGCGAAGAGGCCGACGGCGAATGCGGCGACGACGATCGAGATGCCGACCACTCGCATGCTGGCGATGCGATCGCCGTTGGCGAATTCACGCAATGCGGCGAGCAGCAGGAACCAGCCGAGCGAGACCGGGATCAGGATCTTCCAGCCGAAGTCCATCAACTGGTCGTACCGCAGACGAGGCAGCGTGGCTCGGAACCAGACGAACATGTAGAGGAACAGCAGCAACTTGGCCAGGAACCAGATGGTGCCCTCGATGTAGCCCGGGATGACCGGGATGTCGAACAAGCCCTGCGGGCCACCGAGGAAGAGCGTCACCATGACGCCCGACATCGTGATGACGTTCATGAACTCGGCGAGGAAGAACAGCGCGAAGCGAATTGATGAGTATTCGGTGTTGAAGCCGCCGACCAATTCCTGCTCAGCCTCGACGAGGTCGAACGGCGGTCGGTTCAGTTCAGCAGTGGCTGCCACGACGAACACGAAGAACGGCAACAAGCCGGTCGTGATGATGTTCCAGTCGACGAAGCGGTCCTGGGTCTGCACGATGCCGGCAGTGCTCAGTGTCCGCGACGACAGCAGCACTGCAGCGAGGCTGAGACCGAGGGCGGCTTCGTAGGAGATCATCTGGGCGGTGGCACGAACCGCACCGAGGAGCGGGTACTTCGAGCCCGAGGCCCAGCCCGCGAGCATGATGCCGTAGACCGCGATCCCGCTCAATGCCAGGACGAGCAGGATGCCGACCGGCGGGTCGGCGAGCTGCACTCGGGTGACCTGGCCGAAGATCTTGATCGTGCCGTCATTGACCGTGCCATCGGCGTTCTGGGAGAAGTCACCGCCGAGTGGGATGACCGACCACACGAGGAATGCCGGCACAAATGCCAGGAACGGCGCCATGCGGAACACGATGCGGTCGGCACGGTTCGGCAGCAGGTCTTCCTTGAAGAACAGCTTGATGCCGTCGGCCAGCGTTTGCAGCAGTCCAAACGGGCCCGCCTTGTTCGGGCCGACGCGGTTCTGCATGCCCGACACGACTTTGCGTTCGAACCACACCATCAGCATGGTGCCGACGAGGCCGAGGACGAAGACGATGAGGACCTTGGCCAAGATGATGAACAAGGGCGTCCACGTCAGCTTGCCTTCGGTGATCGGGTCGATCGCGACGAGGCCGTTCAGAACGGCATCGGTGGGCAGCACAGCGGCGATTTGAGAAGACAGCATCAGATTCGTTCGATTCGGACGTCAGTAGTTGCGGCGGCGGCATCGATGATGTCTTCGATACTGCCAGCTCCGGACTGGTTGAACGGTGCCCACACGACGCCGCGTGGCACGTTGTTGTTGGCAATGACCGGCAGGACGGCGGTGGCCTTCGCGCTGATCAGCCGCACGTCGGACCCGGCTGCAACACCGATGCCGTCGAGGTCGAGCGGGTGGACGTGTGCACCGGCGCCGGGCGCGAGCTTCGCCAGCGATGGCGACATGGCCGTGCCGACCGCGCGGTCGTAGAGCTTTCGGTTGACGACGAGCCGGTAGTCGTAGCTGTTGCGACCGCCCACCTCGACGGTGACGTCAGGAAGTGCAGCTGCCGGCTGCGCCGACATCACGCCGTCGACCGATGCCGCAAGCGCTTCGCGGGTGACCGCAGGGAACAACGGCGCCGTTGCCGCGATCGCATCGGTGACATCGTCAACCGTTGCGACGTCAGCAAGTGGGTGGTCACCCGTGAACGACCGGTCGCCGATCGACGTGCCGAGTTCGACAGCGATCATCCAGTCGGGACGTGCGGTGCCTGCGGCGGTGACCTTCTGGGCCAACGTGGTGACACGACCCTCGAGGTTGGTGGTCGTCCCAGACTTCTCACCGTAGGCAGCTGCGGCGAGCACCACGTCGGCAAGGTGGGTGGACTCCGACGGGTGCGTGTCGACGGAGATGATGCGGCGTGCACCAGCCAGCGCCCGACGGGCGAGTTCGGTGTCAGGACAGTCGTTGAGCGGGTCGCTGCCAACGAGGATGAGCAATCCGATCTTGCCGTCGGCTGCGGCGTTGAGGGCAGCGATCGCATCGCCGTCGGGGCTCGTCGGGGCCATGCCGAGCGACAGTGCACCGACGACGTTGCCACGGCGGAGCGCTGGGAGCACCTTGGCGGCAGGCACCGCGTTGAGCACGTTCTGCAATGCGGCAACGGTTGCATCGGCAGACTCGGCGAGGTTCGGACGACCGACCACCACGACCACCGGGCCGCTCGCGAGCTGGGCTGCAATGTCGGCATCGGCGACCGCTGCGGTGACGGCATCGTGCTGAGTGCCGGACTCGTGGCGAATGCTCTTCCAGGCGTAGCGCGACATACCGGTCTCCACTGCGGAGAACTCGACGATCTTGCTGCGGCCTTTCTCTGCTGCGTCACGCAAGCGGAGGAACAAGACCGGCAACTCCTCTTTCAGGTCCGGGCCGATCAGGACGATGGTCGCGGCATTGGCGGCCTCGTCGATCGTTGCGCGCCGCTGGCCGAGCACCTCGATCGGCAGCCCGTCACCGAGCTGCGCATCGCGGTACGGCACGTCGATCGCGTCGGCGAGCTGACCCCATGCGAAGGCATCCTCGTTCGAGCCGCGTGCGCCGCCGAGGATGGCGATGCTGTCAGGCCCGCCCGTGCTGAGCGCTTCGTTGATCAGTCCGACCGCCGACGACATCGCGCCGCTCCAGCGGGTCTCGATGAGACCTGCGTCGGTGCGAACCATGGGGTCGGTGATGCGGTGGTCAGAGTTGGTGGCTTCGAAGTTGAAGCGGCCTCGGTCGCACAACCAACCGTGATTGACCGGATCGGAATCGACTCCCTGGTAGCGGAGCAATTCGTCGCGGCTCGACTGCACGACCGTGCGACAGCCGACCGAACACGTGGTGCACGTCGACTCGACCTGGTCGAGATCCCACGGCCGCGCCTTGAAGCGGTAGGGCTCAGCGGTGAGCGCGCCGACCGGGCAGATCTGCACGGTGTTGCCCGAGAAGTACGAGGCAAACGGCTCGTCGGGGAACGTCATCACCTGGGTGTTGTTGCCGCGCTGCGTGAAGTGGATCAGCTTGTCGCCGGCGACTTCGTCGGCGAAGCGGGTGCAGCGATCACACAAGATGCACCGCTCGCGGTCGAGCAGCACGAGGTCGCTGATCGGGATCGGCTTCTCGTAGTGACGCTTCTCTTCGACGAACCGGCTCTCGCCAGGACCGTGGGCGAACGCTTGGTCTTGGAGGGGACACTCGCCGCCCTTGTCGCAGACCGGACAGTCGAGCGGGTGGTTGGCGAGCAGCAGCTCGACCATGCCCTCTTGTGCTCGCTTCGCTGTGGGCGACTCGGTCTCGATCTTCATGTCCGGCGACACGGTGATCATGCACGACGGCTGCAGCTGCATGCCACGGCCCGTGTCGACCTCGACGAGGCACTGACGACACATGCCGACCGAGCTCATCCGAGGGTGGTAACAGAAATGGGGAACCGTGGCGCCGTTGCTCTCGGCGACGGCGATGACCAAGTCGCCCTTCTGGGCAACGACTTCACGGCCGTTCAGCGTGACCGCGACGGCGTTGGGATCGGGCTCCGGCTCGGGTTCGACGGCCTCAACAACCGTGTCACCGTCCGGTGTCGCGTCGTCGGTTGGATCGACGTCCGGGGCTTCGGTTTCTTCGCTCATGCGTCTGCTCCAGAGAGGGCGGTGACGGGAATCGAGACTCGCTTCGGCACCTTCGTGACGATGGCGTCGAACTCTTCGGGGAACAACGTCAGTGCAGAGTGCAGCGGCGCCCAGGCCGACGGTCCGACGAAGCAGATCGTGGTCATCTTGTAGGGGAACGGCACGGCCTCGAGGCCCAGTCGTTCGCTCGATGCGTGCGGCATCTCACCCGGGCAGATCGTTTGGCCGACTTCACGCATCTGGTCGAGGTCGGCATCGGTGCCGTGGCCAGCGACGACACGCTCGAGCATGCGCATCAACCAGGTGCCACCTTCGCGGCACGGCGTGCACTTGCCGCACGACTCGTGTGCGTAGAACTTGGTCAGCGTGTACGCCGCGTGCGGGATGTCCGTTGTGGAGTCCATCACCATGATTGCGCCGGAGCCGAGCATCGAGCCCGCCGCGCCGGCTTGCTTGCCCTCGAAAGGAATGTCGAGCTGATCTTCGACGAACCACGGGGCTGACCCGCCGCCGGGAACGAATGCCTTGAGATCGTTGTCGTCACGGATGCCCTGGCTGAACTCGTCGCCGTAGATGATGTCGCGGAACGTCGTGGAGCCGTTGATGATCTCGTAGACACCGGGTCGCTTGACGTGGCCTGAGACGGCAACCATGCGAGTGCCTGGCGACGTCGGTGTGCCGATGGCGGTGTAGGCGGCTGAACCGTTGAGCGCAACAAACGGCAGGTTCGCGAGTGTCTCGACGTTGTTGACGATGGTGGGCTTGCCGTACAGACCGACGGCTGCCGGGAAGAACGGTGGCTTGAGGCGCGGCATCCCGCGCTCGCCTTCGAGCGACTCGATCAGTGCCGTCTCTTCGCCGACGACGTAGGCGCCCGCACCCCAGTGCAGCACGATGTCGACGCTGAAGTCGGTGCCGAGGATGTTTTTGCCGATGTACCCCGCGGCGTACGCGTCGTTCAACGCGGTGGCGATGCGTTCCTGAGCGAGCGCCATCTCACCGCGCACGTACAAGAAGCACTGCGACAGGCCAGCTGCGTAACACGCGATGAGACAGCCTTCGATCAGCTGATGCGGATCGCGCTCCATCAACAGTCGGTCCTTGTAGGTGCCGGGCTCGGACTCGTCGCCGTTGACGACGAGGTAGCGCGGCCACACACCCTGCGGGGTGAAACCCCACTTGACGCCGGCCGGGAATCCCGCGCCGCCGCGACCGAGCACCGTGGAGTTGCGGACTTCGTCGTGCATCTCCTGCGGACTCATCGCCAGGCACTTCTTCAGGCCCTCGTAGCCGTCGGTCGCCAAGGAGCGTTCCAGGGTGTAGCTGTCTTCGTACTCAAAACGCGAGGTGACCACCTTGGGTCGATCACCGATGTAGAAACCCGGGATGTACGAGTGCGTCACGGCATTCGGAGCATGGCTCGGAGAAGGCGAGTTGGAGGGAGGCGTCGTGTCACTCATCGTCAGTTGCTCTCTTCCGGAGCCGGAGCCGGGATCCAGGCGGGGCCGTCGGTGACGTCATCGGGATGCACCGCGCCGACGCCCTTGTCATCGGGGATGTGCTGGCGTTGGGTGCCGAGGGTTCCGTGCGGCGGGATCTCACCATCGAGCTTGCCGGCGCGGAGGTCATCGATCATCGCGTCGAAGTCGGCGGGGGTGACGCGGTACTTGTGGCGGTAGTTGACCTGCAGGCACGGTGCCTCGGTGCAGGCAGCCTGGCACTCAGCCGGTTCGAGCGTGATGAGGCCGTCGGCAGTGGTGCCGCCCGCCTTGACGCCGAGCTTCTCTTCGGCATGATGCATCAACTCGCCGGCGCCGAGCAGCGCACACGACAGCGTGGTGCACACGTTGACCACGTACTTGCCCACGGGCTCGAACTTGAACATCTCGTAGAACGACGCGGTGCCGAGCACTTCAGCGGGCGTGACGTTGACGAGCTCAGCGATGTGCCGCATGGCGTCTTCGGTGACGTAGCCGTTCTGCTCTTGGCTGAGGTGCACCAGAGGGATCAGCGCCGACTTCTGCTTCGGGTAGCGGGCGATGATCTCCTTGGCCAGCACCACGTTGTGATCGGACAGACGGCTCATCAGCTGTCTCCTGCTTGGTCGGCGGTGAACATGAAGGTGTCGAGGAACGCCTCGAACCGGGCGGACTGCCCCGAGAACCCCAGGGCGAACGATTGGTACAACCGAAGGTCGTCGACAAAAACGAGTGCGTTGCCGCCGCCCGCAGTCGCGCCTTCGCTGACCTCGAAGGAGAACACCACGCCGGGAACCCCGTCGCGATCGACAAACTGCGAGTCGACCAGCGTGCCGCCGACATTGGCGATGGCGCCGTCGCGTGCGGTGACCAACGCGGCTTCGGGATCGCTGTCGATCGAACCGTCGGGATAGTCGAACACCGATGTGAAGTATGCCGCGTCGCCGCCGTCTTCGTAGATGAACGCCTCAGCGTTGACCTGACCCGTCGGCAACGGAACCGGCAGCGGCGTCGAGGTCGGTTCGCCAGGGAACGTGATGACGTAATCGCCCGTCGGCGCCGTGAACACGAAGCCGTCGGTCGCGCTGCTGTCAGCGCTATCGGTTTCGTCCGTTTCGTCGGTGTCGTCAGGAGCGGCCAGATCGGTCTCGGCCGGCACAGGGGCTGCAGTGTCCGCGGTCTCCGGAGCGTCCGCGCCCGAATCGTCGACCGCGACATCGGTGGCGTCGCGAACGCCCGCGACATCATCGGTGGTCGAACACGCGGCGCCACACAGTGCCAGCACGACGAGTGCAGCCGCGCCGCGAGCGATCGAGACGCGCGTCATCGGTCGACGCCGTCTCTCAGGACCATCCGCGTGGCAATCAGGGCGTACTTCATCGGTCGACGCCATCTCTCAGGACCATCCGCGTGGCAATCAGGGCGTACTTCATCGGTCGACGCCGCCGAGGACAGGATCAACCGAGGAGATGATGGCCACTGCGTCCGCAACGAGTCCACCGCGCATCATGTGAGGCAGGCACTGGATGTTGACGAACGACGCATCGCGCATGTGGATGCGGTACGGGTTCGGCCCGCC
>JAJCXU010000355.1 GCA_029263275.1 Ilumatobacter sp. | reverse complement strand
CGGCCGGAGGCCTTGTCCGCGACTCCGCCCCACAGATCGACCTGCAACTTGCCATCTGCGTACAGCGCAAAGCCGGCTCCGAGCTCGGGGAACTCGTCGAAGTTGGCGCTGAACGCGTCGGCGATCTTCTCGAATCCGCTGGCAACGTGTCCCTGTGTCTCGGTCATCTGGCGACCCTACCGACGGCGTCGTGGCCGACGCTGAGTCGGAGCCAGCGGCCCCTCCACGGTCGGTCAGCGCGAGACGCGCTGAAGCCACACCGGCTCGCGTACGCCCTTGACCCTGACGGGTCCGACCGACGCGCACTGCAATTCGTTGCGGCGTGAGGCGTCCATGGTGTCGAGTGCGGCGTCAGAGACGAGGAGTTCGCCCGGCCCGGCGAGGTCGGCGACCCGAGCTCCGATGTTGATCGTTGACCCCACCACATCATCGCCGCGAGTCAGCGCCTCGCCGTGATGGACGCCCATGCGAATCGCCAAGGGGAACCCTTCGTTCTGGCGCGCCGACTCGACCGAGCTCAAGAGTTGCAGTGCAGCTTCGACGGCGATGTCGGCATCGCCGAACCACAACATCAGTCCATCTCCGAGTTCCTTGACGACCCTCGCAGCCGGCTGTCCGGCGACCGCGGCGGCAGCGAGCTGCGTTTGGCGGTCGAGCACCTCAACAGCACGCGCGTCACCAACGGCGTCGTTGAATTCGGTGAACCCGACGAGGTCGGTGAACAGCACCGAACCGACGCACGCTTGGCTGGTCGCAGTGGTCATCGGTTCGCGACGTCGACGCGGCCCGTGACGGAGTGCGTGGACACGATGCAGTCGGCGTCGTGCGGGCGCTGGACGGGTCCGTCTGCGAGATCAGCGCGAAAGGCTCGTACCCCGCGAGGCATCGAGACCTCGATTCGCCCGGTGACGGTCTCGGCCGTCACGTCGTTGGCGGTTGCCATCTCGATCTCGACGCGTCCGTTGGCGCAGTTCGCCCGCGCTGCACCGCGAACGTCACTCAGACTGATCCGACCCGTGGTGGTCGCCACGTCGACAGAGCCGCATGAGCCGACGGCGACGGCACCGTTCTCGGAGCGGAGACAGCACTGATGACCACAATGCCCGATCTCGATCCTTCCGTTAGTGGACCGCGCATCGACCGACGTTGCCCGGTCGATGCTGATGCGACCTGAGTCTGTGGTGACCGCTGCGGCGCCGACTGAGCCGCTGACCTCGACGCGCCCCGACGTTGTGCCGATGATGACGTCAATGCCGTTGGGCACGCTGATGACCAGCTTGCGGTGATCTCCGGTGATGGTTGTTGCTGCACCGGATCGGCTGATCTCGGCGTCGCCACGGACGTCGACGTCTGCGCGGTCTTCAGCGACGAGCTCAACGCGTCCGCTCGTCGTGGAAATTCGCACCGATGGTCGCTCGATCGACGGGGGAGGGAGGCTCGCCATTTCCCGACGGTAGGACCTGGCTGGCCGCAGGGCAATGGGGTGTGGCCAACGTCTCCCCGGCAGCGGTCGGGTCGCGATGGGCGATCGGGAAGTATTGAAAGTTCGACTCGCAATTGTCTGCTCGTCGATCTATGGTGACATGCGTGGGGAACGAAGTAGGGCCAGCGGTCGACGGACGGCGCGCTCGTCGCGAGCGCAGTCGGCTCGCGATCATCGATGCGGTGTTCGCCCTGGTGCGCGATGGCAAGGTGCCGCCGACTGCTGAAGACGTCGCCGAGCGGGCCGGTGTCTCGGTGTCATCGGTGTTCCGGAACTTCGACGGACTCGACGATATGCAGCGCGAGGCATTCGACGTGTTCCAGGAGCGGTACGCATTGCTGTTCGAGCCGACGACTACGTCGACGATGTCGCGGGCCGACCGCGTGGCTGCCCACGTGCGTGCTCGGTTGGAGCTGTACGCGACCGCGGGCCCGATGATGCAGATTGCACGGCAGCGAGCGCTCGACTATCTCCCGATGGCCGAGGGTGTCGGGCGGAGTCGATCCAAGCTCGCTGATCAAACTCGCGAGCACTTCCGCCAAGAGACAACGGCCCTCACGCCCGCCGAGGCGGCAAACCTGCTCTCGGTCATCGATTCGATGACCTCGCCTGACGCGTATCAAGTGATGGGCGCGGCGAACGGCCGATCGCATCGACAGATCGGTCGTGCGTGGACCACCGCACTCAATGCATTGCTCGCCGGTTGGCCGGGGCTCCCCGCCGCCGAACCGATCGGTCAATCTGTGCCAGGCACAGACTGACCGGAAGAGGAGAACACGCCATGACCCGCGCTTCACGCTTCGAAGGAACGATCGGCAAGACGATCGCCGACTCTGAGCCCTGGTTCGACGAACCGCCGCACCCCGGAACCGATGCCCCGAATGTGGTGGTCGTGTTGCTCGACGACACCGGCTTCGCTCAGTTCGGTTGCTACGGCTCCGACATCGACACGCCGCACGTCGACTCCCTCGCCGCCGGCGGAGCGCAGTTCACCAACTTCCACGTCACTCCGCTCTGCTCGCCGACGCGTGCATCGCTGCTCACCGGACGGTCGCAACACGCCGTTGGGATGCGCTCGGTGTCGAACTTCCGGACCGGTTTCCCGAACCAACTCGGCCACATCAGCAACCACGCGGCCACGGTCGCGGAAGTGTTGCGTGACGAGGGCTATGCCACGTTCTGCGTCGGCAAGTGGCACCTCGCACCCATGGAACAGTGCTCGGCGGCAGGCCCGTTCGAGCAGTGGCCGTTGGCCCGTGGCTTCGACCGGTTCTACGGCTTCCTCGAAGGTGAGACCGATCAGTTCCACCCGTCGCTCGTGTGCGACAACCACATGATCGACCAGCCCGAGTCATCCGGCGACGACTCCGGCTATCACGTCAGCGAAGACATGGTCGACCAGCTACTGAAGATGGTCAGTGACAGCAAGGGGGTCCGGCCCGACCGACCCTTCTTTGCCTACGTGCCATTTGGCGCGACGCACGCCCCACACCAGGCTCCTCAGGCGTACATGGACAAGTACCGCGGGAAGTACGACGAAGGCTGGGACATCGTTCGCGAGCGTTGGTTCGCGCGTCAGCTCGAACTCGGCGTCATTCCGGAAGGCACACAGCTCGCGCCGCGCAACCCGGGCGTCGACGCGTGGGACGACCTGTCGGAGAACCAGCAGCGCTTCAACTGTCGGCTGCAAGAAGCGTTCGCTGCGTTCCTCGACCACACCGACGACCAGATCGGACGCCTGCTTGGCGGTCTCGAGGAGATGGGTCAGCTCGACAACACGATCGTGGTCGTGCTCGCCGACAACGGCGCATCGCAGGAAGGCGGGCCCTTCGGTGTGATGCACGAGATGAAGTTCTTCAACGGAATCTTCGAGACCGGTGATCAGATGATCGATCAGATCGACGACATCGGCGGCCCGCACAGCCACACCAACTACCCGTGGGGTTGGGCGCAGTGCGGCAACTCGCCGTTCAAGTGGTACAAGCAGAACACCCACGAGGGTGGCGTCCACGTGCCGATGATCGTCAGCGCATCGAGCGTTGCCGAGGCCGGTGTGTTGCGTCACCAGTTCGTCAACGTGTCCGACATCGTGCCCACGATTTACGAGATGGTCGGCGCAACGGCACCTGATGTGTACAGCGGGCTCGAGCAGCTCCCGGTCACCGGTCGCTCCTTCACCAATGCGCTCGCCGAGGCTTCGGCGCCGACCGCGAACACCGTGCAGTACTTCGAGATGGCGGGAAGTCGAGCCTTGATCGCTGGCGATCAGGCAGCACTGTGGAAGGCGGTCTGCAAGCACGACAAGGGTGCCGACTACGACACCGAACAGTGGGAGCTGTACCACCTCACCGAGGACTGGTCGGAATGCAACGACCTCGCCGCCGAGCAACCCGACAAGCTCGCGGCGTTGATCGAGCTGTGGTGGCAGGAGGCCGAGACGCACGGCGTGCTGCCGTTGGACGATCGCATGGTCGAGCTGTTCGGCAGCCGATTCCGCGACAAGTCACCACACCCGGTCGACCGGCGGTACGTGTATCGCCCGCCGATGTCGCCGATGTCCGGCCAGGCGTCGGTCTCGCTCGGTGGCTCGTCATTGGACCTGACTGCTCGTGTCACCCGCGAGGCTGGCGACGAAGGAGTGCTCTACGCAACTGGCACCGAGAACTCTGGGGTGTCGATCTTCGTCCAGAACGACCGGCTGGTCGTCGACTACAACGCGTTCGACGATCACCTGATCGTGGAGTCGGACGTCGAGGTCCCGATCGGATCGAGTGAATTGGGCGTCCACATTCGCCGCACTGGCAGCAAGACGGGAACGCTTGCTGTGAGCATCGACGGTGCCGCGACCGAAGCTGCGGAGCTGCCGTTGTTCATGACGATGATGTCTTCGGTCGGCCCGAGCGTTGGATACGACCATGGCTCGCCGGTGTCGACTCGGTACGCAGCACCCAATCCGTTCACGGGCACGTTGCACGAAGTTGTCGTGCAACTGCTCTCACGCGACGAAGTCGAAGCACAACGAGTCGAAGCAGCAGCTGAGATGAGCCGCCAATGAATCACACTTGGGGTCAGACCCCAAGTGTGATCGCATCGAAGGGGAACACGGAATGAGTTTGACCGTCATGTTGCTGGGTACGGGTTCACCGATGCCGTCGCCGGATCGGGCGGGTCCGGCCACGCTGATCTCGGCGGGCGCAGGCCCAGAGGGTGAGCACTATTTGGTCGACGCTGGCCGCGGTGTGTTGATGCGCCTTGCTGCCGCCGGCCTGGGCGCGCCGAACCTGACTGCGGTCTTGATCACGCACTTGCACAGCGACCACATCACCGACCTCAACGATGTGATCACCACACGGTGGGTGATGACCTTCGAGGAAACCCCGCTCACCATCGTGGGTCCGGTTGGGACACAGGCGGTCGTCGACCACCTGCTCGCCTCGCTGGAACCCGACATCGAGTACCGGATCGCACACCACAAGGATCTCGATCATCGTCCGCCGGTCAACGTGATCGAAGTGACCGAAGGGGCCATCGAACTCCCTGACGGCCAAGGCGGAAAGGTCGCGATCACTTGCGGACAGACCGATCACAAGCCGGTTGAGCCGAGCGTTGGATTCCGGTTCGACCACGAAGGCACAGCCGTCGTCGCAGCGGGCGACACCGTGCCGTGCGCCGGTCTCGATCTGTTGTGCGATGGGGCTGACGCGCTCGTGCACACCGTGATCCGCAAGGACATCATCGCCAACATCCCGATGCAGCGGATGCAGGACACCCTCGACTACCACTCGTCACCGGAAGAGGCTGCGCAGACCGCAGCGAAGGCCGGCGTCGACACGTTGATCTACACGCACTACGTCCCGCCGATGCCGGTGGGCGGCACCGAGGATGACTGGCGGGCACTCGGCGCCGAGTACTTCGACGGCACCATCGAACTCGGCAACGACCTCCACACCGTCACCATCTCGTCCCGCTGACACCAACCGATTCACCGATCACACTTGGGGTCTGACCCCAAGTGTGATGGAAAGCAGTTCACATGAAGTCACTCCGTACGCCCGACGAACGATTCAACGACCTGCCGGGGTATCCGTTTGCACCGAACTACGTCGATGTCGACGATCAGGACGGTGGCACCCTGCGCGTGCACTACCTCGATGAAGGGCCCGCCGACGGACCTGTCGTGCTCGCGATGCACGGGGAGCCGTCGTGGAGCTACCTGTACCGCAAGATCATCCCGCTGCTCACCGACGCAGGGTTGCGTGTGATTGCACCGGACCTCGTCGGCTTCGGCAAGAGCGACAAGCCGAGCGAGAAGAGCGACTACACGTACGCCCGCCATGTCGCCTGGATGCAGGAAGCGATCGTCGACCATCTCGATCTCCAGGACGCCACGTTCTTCGGGCAAGACTGGGGCGGGCTCGTCGGCCTCCGCCTGGTCGCTGAAAACCCCGACCGCTTTGCTCGCGTGGTGATCGGCAACACCGGCTTGCCGACGGGTGAGGGTGCTCCGAGCGACGCCTTCCTGGCGTGGCAGAAGTTCAGCCAGGAATCTCCTGTGTTCCCGATCGGCCAACTGCTGCAGGGCGCCACCAACACTGATCTCACCGACGCTGAGGTCGCGGCCTACGACGCACCATTCCCCGATGAGACATTCAAGGAAGGTGCCCGCATCTTCCCGTCGCTCGTGCCGACGTCGACCGATGATCCGGCGGCCCCCGCCAACCTCGCCGCGTGGGAGGTCTTCACGCAGTGGGACAAGCCGTTCATCACCTGCTTCAGCGACGACGACCTCATCACACGGGGTGGCGACAAGCCGTTCCTGAAACTGGTGCCGGGCGCATCCGGGCAACCACACACCACGATCACCAAGGCCAACCACTTCTTCCAGGAAGACGGCGCCGACCAGATCGCCAGCGTCATCATCGACGCTGTGGCAGCGAGCTGACGGGCGGACCGAGACCATGGCCACCGTCGTGCGTACGACCGACATCAGCGCACCTGCTGAACAGATTTGGGACATCCTCGCGGACTTCCCGATGATCAGTTCGTGGGCATCGAATGTCGACCACTCGTGCCTGCTCTCCGATCAGACAGACGGCTTGGGGATGCAGCGCCGCATTCAATCCGGTCGCCTCACGTTGGTCGAGACCGTCGAACACTGGGAGCCCGGCGTCTCGCTGCGGTACGCCATCACGGGACTTCCGCCGGTCATCCGATCGGTCACCAACACCTGGAAGCTGACCCCGAGCGCCGAGGGCACGACGGTGTCGCTGACCACGGAGATCGACGCAGGTCCTCGGCCACCGCAGCAGGGGATTGCCAAGATCGTCGGTCGCAAACTCGGCCAGGCATCCGACGAGATGCTCACTGGGCTGCGCGATCGCGTGCAGCAAGAGGCCGCGAGATGAACGCACCTGAGACGGAGTCCACCGACATGCATCGCCCCGACGTGATCATCATCATGACCGACGAGGAACGGGCGACGCCGTTCTACGAATCCGATGACGTGCTCGCTTGGCGGCGGGCGACGCTGACCGGTCGGGCGTGGTTCGATGACCACGCCGTCAACTTCAACCGGCACTACACCGGCTCGCTCGCATGCGTCCCGAGTCGCCCCACGATCTTCACCGGTCAATACCCCGACGTCCATGGGGTGACCCAAACCGATGGGCTCGGCAAGATGGCCGATGACTCCCGGTTGCGCTGGCTTCGGGAGGGTGAGGTGCCGACGCTGGGCAACTGGTTCCGCACCGCCGGGTATGACACGCACTACGACGGCAAGTGGCACATCAGCCACGCCGACCTTCACGACGCCGCGGGCGAGCGCGTCGACACGAACGACGACGACGGCAATGTCGATGCTGAGGCGGTCGAGCAGTATCGCGATGCCAATCCGCTCGACCCGTTCGGCTTCGACGGCTGGGTCGGACCCGAACCACACGGCGGTGCACTGAGTGACAGCGGCATGCGGCGCGATCCACTGATCGCGGCGCGAGTCGTGGCGTGGCTCGAAGACCGCTACGCCCGGCGCGCCGCAGGAGATGTCGACGCCGGTCGGCCGTTCCTGCTCGTTGCCAGCTTCGTCAACCCCCACGACATCGTGCTCTTTCCCGCCTGGGCTCGACGCGGCAGCCCGGTGGACGCCGGCCCGCTTGATCCGCCTCACGTCCCGGAAGCACCGACCGCCCACGAGGACTTGGCGACCAAGCCGGCAGCACAGATTGCCTATCGCGAGACATACCCGTCGGGGTACGGGCCCATCCCCGCAGTTGCCGGCCTCTATCGCAAGAAGGCCCAGGAGTACCGCGACCTCTATTACCGCCTGCATGCCGAAGTCGACGGACCGACCGACCAGGTGCGTCGTGCCGTTACCGAGCACGGCGGTGACAGCGTCATCGTGCGCACGTCTGACCACGGCGATCTGCTCGGTGCTCATGGTGGGCTGCATCAGAAGTGGTTCACCCTCTATGACGAAGCGACGCGCGTGCCGTTCTCGATCGCGCGTGTGGGAGTAAATGCCACAACGGGAGTTACTGTCACCGATGCTCCCACCTCACACGTGGACCTCGTGCCAACCCTGCTGGCCGCCGCCGGCATCGACGAGTCGATCGCCGCGGAGGTCCTGCGCAACGAGTTCACCGAAGTGCACCCACTCCCTGGTACCGACCTGATGCCGGTCGTCGACGCACCTGACACTGCGAACACACAGCGAGCGGTGTACTTGATGACCCGAGACAACATGCTCGAAGGTGACTCTGGCGCGTCGGGCATCGCACGTCGTCTGGGCCGTGCGACGAAACCGCCGGCACCGCTGCGCATCCAGGTACCAGCGCATGTCGCGTCGAACTTCGAAGGGCTCGTGCATCGGGTCCCGCAATCCGTCGACGGCGCCGGGCACCTCTGGAAACTGGTGCGGACGTTCGACGATCCAGCGACGTGGAC
>JAJCXU010000354.1 GCA_029263275.1 Ilumatobacter sp. | reverse complement strand
CTCTGCCAACTGAGCTACGAAACCATATTGATTCGTCGAGCCTGCGGCCGACCTCCTGGCGTGGAGAGCCTGCGACGGGCGTTCGGAATATTTGCCGCACCGGAGTGCAGTGTTCTCTCCACCAGTATTCCGGCGAATAATCACAAAAGCCACCGGGCACTTTCGTGCTCAGTGGCCCCTGTTGGCGGTCCCGACGGGATTTGAACCCGCGACCTCCGGCTTGACAGGCCGGCGTGAACTCCTGACTTCACCACGGGACCAGAATTGCTATGTATTCAACAGCTGCGTGTCACCGCAACCGCCGTGAAGACCCGAAGGTCTTCTGCACCCCCAACGGGATTCGAACCCGTGCCGCCACCTTGAAAGGGTGGTGTCCTAGGCCACTAGACGATGGGGGCCTGTTCGTTGAGGCGAGTGAACTCGTCTCGTTGAGAGCAACGAGAATCTAGCAGCGGGGCTCAGGCGTTCCACGCGCGTTGGCGCGAACCTCTCGACGTGCGGGTCGCCGTGCCACCTCAGCGGTCTACGCTCACCGCCTGATGCGCATTCCACGACACGTCCGACGACTGGGCACAGCTGTCGGACTCGGCTACCTGCTCGGCACCTTCCCGACCGCCGATCTCGTCGCTCGACGTGCATCTGGTGGCGTCGATCTGCGGGCGGAGGGGACAGGGAACCCTGGTGCGGCCAACGCACTCAAGGTGCTCGGACCACGAGCTGGTGCCGCGGTGATGGTCGGAGACATCGCGAAGGGTGCCGCTGCGTGCGGCGTCGGTGGTCTCATCGCCGGCCCAGCGGGGGCGCACCTCGCCGGCACCGCATCGGTCACAGGACACTGCTATCCGATCTGGACCGGTTTCCGGGGCGGTGGAAAGGGTGTCGCGGCGAGCGTCGGCCAGTGCCTGGCCACGTTTCCCGCATACTTCCCGGTCGATGTCGCTGTCGCCGCTGTCACGGCATCGAATCCGAAGTGGAAACAGCAGGCCTTCGCCGCCACGCTGGCGTCGAGCGCGTGCTGGGTCGTTGGAGGTCTCGTCTGGTGGATCAAAGGCTGGCGCAACCTCTGGGGCCCGAAGCCTTCAGCGCTCCTTCCGCTTGCCGCAGCAACGACGAGCGCAATCATCGCGCAGCGCTTCCTCGCCGCTGGCCCCCCGCCGCCTCCCACCGATGACGCCGGCGTCATTGCGTCCGAACCCGCGCAGGCGGTCGGATGATCGGGTTGTGTGTCGACTCGAACAGTCAACTTCCCCAGTCACTTGCCCAACGGTTCGGCGTGGTCGTCGTCCCGCTGACGGTGACGATCGACGGAGTCGACCGCCTCGAGGGAGTGGACATCACCGACGCCGAGTTCTATGCGGCGTGGAATGACGGCCACACACCCTCCGTCTCCACGAGTCAGCCGTCGCCGGGACAATTCGTCGCCGCGTATCAACAGCTCGTCGACAACGGGGCCACCGAGATTCTGTCCATCCACGTCGCCGATGCCATGAGCGGGACGCTCAACTCGGCTCGGATTGCCGCGCAATCGGCAGCGGTGCCGGTGACGCTCGTCGACTCGATGACCGCCAGTTTCGGGATCTCGTGCTGTGTCTGGGCCGCTGCTGATGCCCTCGAGGCCGGCGCATCGATCGACGAAGCCGCGGAGATTGCTGGTGCGCGTTCTTCAACTCTCGGATCGTCGTTCATCGTTGGGGTGCCGCAGCTCACTGAACGATCCGGACGCGCGGCCGGTGCGGGAGTCGAGGCAGCCGCGAGCGAGGGCATTCCCGTGCTGTCGATGGCCGGAAGCGACATTGCGGTGCTCGACACCGTGACCACGATCGACGCAGCGGTCACGGCAATGGCTGACTACGCCATTGGTTGGCCACCCAGCTCGCCAGATGGGCTGCGGGTCGCCATCGGAACGTCGGACGTGTCGAGCGGCGCCGTCAGCGCTGCGCTCACCGACGCGCTCCGGGGCAACCCTGTGCTCGCCGAGGCGCCAGTGCAGTACACGATTGGCCCATCGATCGGAGCCCACACCGGCCCGGGGACCGCAGGCCTCTTCGTCTTCTGAGCACGTCTCTGCCCGACACCCGGTTGATTGGGGTGCCGAATTGACACCCAGCCGGGCGTCGCTGTCAGGCCTTGGCGAGTGGGTTGCGGGTGGTGTGTTCGGCCCGTTCCCTGAGTGCCGCAGGCACTACGGGCGCCAGCATGCCGTAGGGCGCGGCGCTGTACAGGTGGTGAATGCGGTGGGCGTCGGCGAGGCGGTCGAACAGCGCGACGCGGCGGTTGACGAACCATCCGAGGCGTTCGTGGATGTACACGTCGTGGACGAGGGCGTACGCCGCGCCGTAGGTCGTGACGCCGATGCCGACGGGGAGGAGTGGGACGAACCCGTCCCAGTTGAACCCGGCGAAGAACCCGAGGTTCACGACTGCGGCGAACATGACCGGGTACCAGTCGTTGGTCTCGAACCGGTGCAGCATTGGACGGTGGTGGCTGCGGTGCAGGAATTCGCCGATGCCGTGCATGACCCACCGATGAGTCGCCGCGGTGATCGGTTCCATGACGACGAACGCGACCATCGCGATCAGGATCGTCGTGGGCGACGGCATGGCGTGAACGCTAACCCGACGCGGCCGGGCCCGTCTCGCTCAACTGCGCCATTCTGCTCGGGCCGAT
>JAJCXU010000353.1 GCA_029263275.1 Ilumatobacter sp. | reverse complement strand
CGAGCCGACATAGGCCGTCGAGAAGCCCGAGTTCCGATGGAACAGCCACGCCTTGGCATGCAGCCGACTCGTACTGAGGTCGTACGAGATGCGGATGTCGGCACCAAGGTCACGGAGTTGGTCGAGCGCCTGGCGTTCCGTCGAGTCGGTGTAGGTCGTGGTGAGCACCCGGAACGGACGGTCAGCGCCGCCATGGCGACGCAGCTCGTCGAGCAACGGCGAGATCCCGCTGCGCCGGATGAATGCCATCACCACATCAATGCGGTCCGCCGATTCGATCTCCGACTTCAACTGGCTGATCAGGCGCGGCTCGCCTGGGGCATTGGTGAGCAACGTGGTGTCGAGGAGCGGGATGAGAGGAACGGCGATCTCTGCTGGGCTTCCGTCGGGACGTTGCCCGAGCACCGCTTGCAGGACCGCGGCAGGATCGACGGGGAGTTCGCCAGGGTCGGCTGCATCCGTGACCAGTTCGCCAAGGCGTTCGAGCAGTGAGCGAGCAACACGGATACCGACCTCGACGCGTTCGCCCTCATCGACGTCGAGGAGCGCCCGCTCGACCTGCTTGCTCACGTGCCAGGCGATTCGGTCCGAGGCGTCGGCGCTGCGCAGCTCTCGCTCACTGGTCGGCGTGGCGTCGGGGGGCTGGCCGAGCTGGGCACGCAGCCGCTCCGTGATCAGGAGTTCGTAGATCCCCGGTTCGAGCTCCGCCACCGCTGGGACACTACGCGCCCGCCTCGATCATGGGCAGTGCCGGCGCCCCCAGCTTGAGCCCGCTCGGATCGTTCACCCCTGGAGAACGACGAACACCTGATTGAACTCGAGAGACTCCGGAACCGTGCCTGCACCGCTATTCACGAACTTGTCCAGCGCTCCCGGGCCCGTGGAGAACGTGAGCGTCTCGGTGTCGGTGCCGCCGTCTTCGTCGATGGCGACAACGGCCACCTCGTACGTCGTCGACGGCAGGAGGTCGGCAAGTGTGATCGTCCAGTCCGTCACCAGGCCGTGGCTCGCGCCGTACGGATCTCCTCCGACCGGATCGTCACCTTGATCCAGCGCCATCATCGCCACGATGACCTCGGCGGGCGTGTCGGTCTGAACATGCAGCACGACATCGAGCGGCGTGGCATGGCTGGAGACGGTCCAAGCCGACGTGATGCAGCCAGCCGCACAGCCCTGCGGGCCACCCGAGCTCGGCTGCGGGTCAGCGACGAGCGGGGCTCGCTGGGGCACGGTGTGCTCCGTGCGTTGCGGGGCTCGGAGTTCGGCTGCAGTGTCGACCGACGCGTGCACGGTCGCCGGCTGCACCTCGACGGCCGGGTGGTCGATCGTCGGGCTCGGGCCGGGGGAGACGGTCGACGTGGCGGTTCCGGCAGCGAGTGCAGTGGCGGCAATCATGGTGGCGCCGACCGTGCCGATGCAGGCCGCGACGGCAAGAGACAGGCGCCGCGAGGCCCGGGTTACTGATGTTGCTGAAGTGGTGCGGTTGTTGTGGCTCATGCCAGTCCAGAGCGCCGAGGCCCACCTGCCTTGCAACTTCTGCGCCACGAAGTCGTCGGCAGCCGTCGGAGCTTCCCCCGCCACCGGGTCCCCATCGAGCCCCCGGCAACTCTGCAAGGCGCACGCGTGCTGTTCATCACATGAGTCCTGCCGTGTCAGTCGAGATGAGCAGCAAGGTGTCGCTCCACGATTCCTACGTCGTTTGGGCCTGCTGACGCTCCGACAGAAGCGGTTCGCCCGAGTGGCCGCGCCCTGTCTGGTCATCGCACGTTTGTTCGTTATGGTGTTGGTTCTCGTACATGTGTTTGTTATCCTGACGACATGGACCCCACCAACGCAGTCGCCGCCGTGCTCACGGCTGTCGATGCGCTGGGGAAGATCGACCTCGACTCCATCGACATCTCCGAGCGCAAGCCATTGCTCGTTCAGATGAAGCGGGCCCAGTCGAAGCTCGACGGTCACATCGGTCGCGCGACGTATGCCGCTGACGCAGCCGGCGCGTTCATCGGCACGGGAAGTCGTGACACTGCGGAGTGGCTTGCCAAGGAGACCGGCACCTCGGCCCGCAAGAACCGCACCGCCGGCGAACTCGGCGAGGCAATGTCGAAGTCCGACGCTCTGACCGACGCGGTCACGTCGGGTTCGATCTCGTCCGACAAGGCTTCCACCGTCGTCGGCGCCGCCGGTGACGAAGCCGTCGACACCGACCTCATCGCGGCGGTTGCCGACCTCCCGCTTCCCGCGGTCAAGCCCGCCGTCGAGGATTGGCGGGCACGCAAACACCCCGAACGCGACGTCGACATCGCCGAGGGCCAACGAGCGCGGCGATACCTCCGCCTGACCGATCAGGCTGATGGCATGACTCGCATCGACGGGCTGCTCGACCCCGAATCCGGCGCCATCGTGCGCTCCACGCTCGACGGCATCATGAACGAGTCGTTCAACGACAACACCCGACGCACTCGCGACCAACGACGAGCCGACGCCGTCACCCAACTCGCACACGCCGCATCAAAAGGCAAGATCACGGGCGGCCGATCCAACACCAAGCTGTTGGCCACCGTCCCCTTCGAGACGATCACCGAACGAGCCGGGCAACGCGGCGTCACCCACGTCGGGCCCACACTCGACCCGGCCACGGTGCGCAAGCTCGCCTGCGACGCCGGCATCCACCGCGTGATCACCGGGCCCGGGTCATCAATCCTCGACTTCGGCCACGAGACCCGCCTGGTGTCGGAGAACCTGTTCCTCGCACTCGTCGCCCGCGACCAGCACTGCCGCTGGCCCGGCTGCACCATCCGAGCAACGTGGTGTGATGCGCACCACATCGTCGAATGGTTCGAGAACGGGCCGACCAACGACGACAACTGCGCCCTGCTCTGCCACCGCCACCACCAGATGAGCCACCAGCCCGGCTGGAAACTCTCCGGCAACGGCGCCGAACTCCGCATCCACCACCCCGACGGAACCGTCGAAGTGAGCAAACCACCCGGTGCCGGCGCACCCCGAACCGACTCGATCGGTCGAGAGCAGGCAACCAACAACGCACCCGACCCGGGCAGTCAGACCGAACTCATGCCGAATCTGGCCAGCGGGACCGCGGGCGCACCGAATCTGTTCGATCTCCACCCCGAACAGATCACTCTCGCCTGATGTCGGGCCTGGCGCAGCGCCCCAGAATCAGGGGCAGCTCGTTCTCCTGAGAGAATGAGGGCATGTCAGACGAAGCGGCACCAGCGCAGGTGCCAGTCGAGATGAGCGCCGAAGCGTCACTCCACGGTGCCTACGTTGCGCGGCAATGCCCCGTCCGGGTGTTCCGCGATCGCGATCCGTTTGAG
>JAJCXU010000352.1 GCA_029263275.1 Ilumatobacter sp. | reverse complement strand
GAATGGCTGAGAACGGGCCGCTCGCAATGCGCAAGGCAAAGGAAGTCATGATCACCTCCAACGGCCTTCCGTTCGATGACGCCTACAAAGTCGAATCGAGAGCGGCCGGTGTGGTGATGGCGTCCGCCGACGCGATCGAGGGTCCGCGCGCATTCATCGAAAAGCGACCCCCGAACTTCAGTGGCCGTTGAAAGAGCGCCGACTTGTGTGGCGTTGTTCCCAAGGTCGGCATAAAACACAACCTGCGTCTTGTCTCATCGACGGCAAACCATCTAAGGTCAGCGAGATCCACACGAAGGGACCCTCATGTCTTTCAATTTTCCGGTGATCAGCGCCGACTCGCACATCACCGAGCCGCCCGACTGCTACATCGCCAACATCGACCCGGCGTATCGAGATCAGGCGCCGAACATGATCAACGATCCAGTTCGCGGCGATGTGTACGTGGTGCCGGGTATGAAGTCGACCGTTCCGATGGGTCTCGTCGCGGCTGCGGGAAAGCCAGCCGAAGAACTCGTCCAGGAGGGGGTCAAGTTCGACGAACTCCATCAGTCGGGCTACGACGCGACCAAACGGCTCGCCGACCAGGACCGCGATGGGGTTGCGGCCGAGGTGATCTATCCGACGGTTGGCATGGTGTTGTGTGGGCACCCGGACGTGGACTACAAGCGGGCGTGCTTCAACGCGTACAACAAGTGGATCACCGAGTATTGCTCGGAGTCGCCTGATCGGTTGCTCGGTTGTGGCCAGACGGCGCTGCGATCGGTCGAGGAGGGTATTGCCGACATCGAAGCGATCAAGGCGGCGGGGCTGCGCGGTGTGATGATGCCGGGGAACCCGGGAACCGAGGAGGACTACGACGATCCGATCTGGGATCCGTTCTGGGAGGCAGCCGTCGCGCTGGGTCTGCCGCTCAGTTTTCACATCCTGACTGCCAAGGGCGGCGGTTGGCGCGGCCCTCGTCTCAACAGCTTCATGTCGATCATCCGGAGTATTCAGGACATCATGGGAACCCTGGTGTTCGGCGGGGTCTTCGACCGTCATCCGAACTTGAAGGTGGTATGTGTCGAAGCCGACGCCGGCTGGGTGCCCCATTACATGTATCGAATGGACCATGCGTACAAGCGGCACCGCAATTGGCTGCAGCCAGGTGTGTCCCTGAACCGTTTGCCCTCTGAGTACTTTGCCGAACACATCTACGTCACCTTTCAGGATGACTGGACGGCGTTCTCGCAGGCGGATCAGATGAACTGGCGACGGCTCATGTGGGCGAACGACTTCCCCCACTCGGACTCGACATGGCCGTGGTCGCAAGAAATGCTCGACGAGCAGACCAAGAAGCTGACCGCCGAACAAACCGAAGCAATTCTGTGCGGCAATGTCGCTGACCTCTATGGCATCGACCTCAGCGCCCTGCTGACGTCCAGCGTCGCTTGATCGATTCGATCATCATGGCAACGACCGCACCACGTCCTGACCTCGGCGGCCGACATGTCTGAAACCGGTATCGCAGCCTCGCTCGCCGAGGCTGACCTCAGGGTGCTGGTCATGTGTCTCTTTCACATGACCGGCGACCGAAAGTGGCTCGAGCCGCCGTATCGGCCCATGCGCGATGTTCGTCTGATCGCGGACCCCGACGCGGGCTTCGACGAGGCGGTGTCTGCCGAGATTCGTCAGGCTGCCGAGGACTGGTTGAGCCTCGAACGACGCACGCCAGCAGTCGATGACCCGGGCGCTGACGGATTCGGCGAATTGATCTCCATCTTCCTCGGCGAGCAGGTACCCGCCGAATACATCGCCCTCATTCGCCAGGACATGGGGTTCGAACCCAACGACGTCGACTGGCCCGACGGCGACGCGTCGGAGAATCAGCACGACGTGATCATCGTCGGCGCCGGAGTGTCGGGAGTGTGCCTCGCCGCGAAGCTCCGTCGACTTGGGATCGGGTACCGCGTGTTCGAAAAGAACGCCGAGGTCGGCGGTACGTGGTTCGAGAATCGGTATCCCGGCTGTGGTGTCGACACACCGAATCACTTCTACTCGTACTCGTTCGCCCCGAACTCGGAGTGGAAACACTTCTTTTCACCGCGAGATGAGCTGCAAACGTACGTCGAGGATTGTGCGACGGCGTTCGGGATTCGGGATCGCATCGAGTTCGACACAGCGGTCACGTCCGCATCGTGGGACCCAGACTCGAGCCGATGGAATGTCACCGTTCGTGGACCCGACGGAATCGAACGGGTTGAAACGGCGGCCGTTTTCGTGTCGGCGTCAGGTCACTTCAACCAACCAACCGTTGCCGAGTTCCCTGGCCAGAGTGAGTTCGCAGGCGAGATCTTCCACACCGCTCGATGGCCAGATAACGCGAACCTCGCCGGCAAACGAGTCGGCATCATCGGTACCGGCGCGTCCTCGATGCAAGTCGTGCCCACCATCGCCAGCGAGGTCGACTCGCTCACGATCTTTCAACGGACGCCCCAATGGGCCCGCCCGATACCGGAGTACAACCTCCCGGTTGCCACCGAGTCGCAATGGCTGTTCGACAACGTGCCGTACTACGACCGCTGGTATCGGTTCGCCCAGTTCTGGCGATACGGCGACGGCCTCTTGCGGTTCTTGAAGAAGGATCCGAGCTGGGAGCATCCTGATCGATCACTGAACCGGATCAACGAACGCCACCGTGTGGAGATGGCCGACTACATCGCCGAAAAGCTCAGCGACCGCCCCGACCTGATCGACAAATGCACCCCGACGTACCCGCCGTTCGGCAAGCGGATCCTGATCGACAACGGTTGGTTCGACACGCTGTGCGAACCGCACGTCGAACTGGTCACCGATGGCATCGATCACTTCACGCCAACTGGTTGTGTCACTGCCGACGGGGTTGCACACGAACTCGACGTGATGATCATGGCCACC
>JAJCXU010000351.1 GCA_029263275.1 Ilumatobacter sp. | reverse complement strand
CCGTCTGCCCCTCGATGTGATGCTCATGGCGTCGGCCAACCCCGAGGACTACACCAACCGCGGCCGAATCATCACCCCGCTCAAGGACCGATTCGGCAGCCAGATCCGGACGCACTATCCCCTTGATGTGCAGACCGAGATCGACATCATGCTGCAGGAAGCGGCGTCGCTCGACGTCGACACGCCCACGGGCGCCATCACGGTCACGGTGCCCGACTACCTGACCGAGGTCGTGGCGACCTTCTCGCACCTTGCCCGGTCGAGCAATCAGGTCAACCAGCGCAGTGGGGTCAGCGTGCGCCTGAGCGTGAGCAACTACGAAGCGATGGCGGCCAACGCACTGCGCCGTGGCCTCCGCTCTGGCGAGACCAGCCCGGTTGCCCGCGTCGACGACCTCGGTGCGCTGGCCGCGAGCTCGATGGGCAAGATCGAGATCGAGTCGATCGAGGAAGGCCGCGACGGCCTGATCATGGAGAGTCTCGTCAAAGGTGCGGTGCTCACGGTCTTCAAAGACACCGTTCCACCCGAGCACACGCGCGCCGTCGTCGACGCATTCGAAGAAGGGGCCGTCGCGCACACTGGCGAGTCGATGACCAGCGCCGAACTTGCCGCTGTCGTCGAACAGGTCGATGCGCTGCGGGCGCCTGTTGCCGTGCTGACCGGTGGCGACGAGTCTCCGGCCTCGGTCGCTGCCGCCGTCGAGTTCATTCTCGAGGGATTACATCTGTCCAAGCGTTTGAACAAGGACGCCAGCGGTGAGTCAGCCACCTATCGTGGCCGCACCTAGCCCCAGCAGCGCGGCCTGAAACGTTGACGTTGTGACTGCCGCCATTCTCCCGTTTGCTGCGCAGCCGCCTGGCTTCGAATGGTTCGACGACGAGCCCGTCTTCGACCCGGCGGTGCACCTGCAGCTCGAAGCGCCTGAGCTGATTCGGACACTCGACGAATTCGGGTACACCGAGGACGAGGTCGCATGCACCGCGTCGCCCGTCGCTGCGACGTCGGCGTTCCGGATGCTTTCGGCGGAGGGCGCTGCAGTGATGCTCGCCGTGGCTCGCCGACTCGAGTCGTTCGCCGAGGCCAACCCGCGCATCGAGCGCTCAGTCCGCAGCGGCTGCCATCGTTCCCGCTGGTTGCGCGACCTGTGCATCTCGCCCGAAGTGACCGAGCATCTGTGCTCGATCTACTCGGTCGACGTGGCACCGCACCCGATCACGTCACAACTGGGCCACCTCAACTACGCGCCGGCTGAAGTGGGTACGGCCGTCGACAAGTGGCACCACGACACGCTCGCACTCGACTACGTGATGATGGTCGCCGATCCGATCGTCCTCGACGGTGGTGACTTCGAATACTTCGTCGGCACGAAGGCAGAAGTTGCCACCTTCGCCGATCGCGGCGAACGTCCACCGGCGGACCGGTGTGTCAGCGTCCAGTGGCCCGGCGCCGGCTTCGCCGTTGCGTTGCACGGCAACATGGTCGTCCATCGCGGAGGCCCACTTCATCAGGCTGGCGAGCGCATCTCGATGGTCAACGGCTACATCACCACCGATGTTCGCGTCGACGATCAGACGCGCAACGTCGACCTCTTCCACGTTGACGAGCCGGTGACGCTCGCTCGAGAGTGGGCAAGGTACGCCGCATGGCGGTCACGTCGCCGCCTCGACGTGCTGATCGAGGACTTCGACCGTGCTGACGCCGTCGCCGACCCGATTGAGGCTGCGCAGCGGCTCGCTCATGCGACCCACGATGTCGACGTCGCAATTGCTGACCTCCGACGAACGGACCGGCCGGAAATCCATCACTACGAGCACGCCCACAGCCCCGACGCCTGAAACGGTCAGTCTGTGCCTGGCACAGACTGACCGGTGAGTGGTCAGTCGGCGGTCGGGAGGTAGGCATCCGACGCCGGTTGCGCCGCGCGTTCGGCGCTGAGGAGGCCATTCGGTGAATCGGGTCCGGCGATTGCGGGATCGAGAAAGACCGCACCCAGATCGACGCCGTCGGCAATTGCGCCCGTGACCGCGCTGACGAGGGCCCCAACAATCTGTCCGGCGACATCGGCATCGTCATGATGTGGCGTGAACTGGCTGATGATCAGTTGATGGCCAGCCGCTGCCTCGGCAGCTGCGCTGATGGCGTCATGGAGGCGAACGCGGAGCTGGTCGAGACGTTCGTCGTCGGGGTCAGAGTCGGCCAGTTCCCCGTGCGCCAGGCCAATGCCGATGATGTCAGAGGTGTCGAGGTAGTCGTCGACGGCGTCGAGGTGATCGGCCCCGAGCGCAGCAACCACCGGTGCGGTTCCGCCGGTCAACGTCGTCCAGGTGTTGCGCCAGCCCGTTGCCGAGAGCTGGTCGTCGATGCCGGCGAACGGAATCCACCCAGCGATGTTCTCGCCGAAACGGTCGGCAACCCGTTCGGCAAAACGTGGCCACCACTTCTCGGCGACCGTGTCGTCGTGTAGGCCGCCCTCATTGGTGACCCAGCGTGGCTCGGCCCCGTCGTGCAACGTCGCCCAGACGCTCAGCCCGATGGCATTCGACGCAGCGAGTATCTGCTCGAAGCGATCTGACCAGTCACCGTCAAAGTCGCCGGGCTTCGGCTGCAGCCGCGCCCAATCGAACGTGAGTCGAATGTCGGTGATGCCAAGGTCTCGGAGCAGCGCTAGGTCATCGGGCCACCGCTGGTAGAACCCGTTGCCTGCTGTCGGGCCGAGATTCGAGGTGTCAGCGTGACCGAACGTGGTCGCTGTCGTGAGCGTCGCGCCGCGGATGAAGGCCATGGAGAGGTGACTCGGGGATCAGATGAACGGCGTACGTGTCCAGAGATCTTCGGTGTCAGCGTCGCTCGGCACCGGCACCCCAGTCAGCTCGACCACGTCGATCGGCCCCGGGAACCCGCGCAGCTCGACTTCGCCGACCGACGTTGCGTGAACGCCCTCCGGAAGCCGCTCGATGTGCATCGTCGGCATGAGGGCTTCGACGCCCTTGGCGTGGTCACAGAGCCGTGAGGCCATGTTGACCGCCGACCCGATGTAATCATCGCCTTCGAACAGCAGGGCATGGCCGGTTGCGAGGCCGGAACGCACGGTGAGCGGTGCACACACTGCGTTGGAGCGCTCTTCGAGATCGAGGACGAAGGCAATGGCGTCGGCTTGATCGACGGCGACGACCATGCAGCCATCACCGAGCCATTTCGCGATGCGCACGCCGCGCTCGGACGCCACGGCACGCACGATGGTTCGGAACGCGCTCAAGATCCGCCCGGCGGCGTCGTCGCCGAAGGCAGCCGTGTAGTTCGTGAATCCAGACAGATCGACGAAGACGAAGGTGCGCGGTACCCGCATAGGTTCCATGCTATTGCATCGTCACATCAATGTGGTTTGAACAGCAGATGAACACGTTGCGTCAGTCACACCTGTTTCAGCGCACTGGTTGCACGATCGAGCCGGGCAGGACGCTGGTGCGGAGGAACAAGTAGGTTCGGCCCATGACGTCACGGTTTCAGTACTCCCGGTGGGATGGCACACAGACCGGCTTCGAATTCGACGCTGACGCAGCGTTCGACGAGTTGACCGACGAATTGCTCTACCACGGCGATGTCAATGCGGCGTTGCGCAAGATGATGCAGGACGGCATGCGCGACCGCGACGGCAATCAGCTCCAAGGGCTGCGGGAGCTGCTCGAACAGCTTCGTGAGGAGCGCCAGAACCGGCTCGACCAGCACGATCTCGGTGGTGTGTACGACGAGATCAACGACGAGCTCAACGACCTGATCGACGAAGAGCGCCACGCCATCGAGAATGCGTTGCGCGATGCGCAGAACTCCGGCGACGAGCGGCGCGCCGAGAACGCACAGAACGCGGCGATGGAGCGCAACATGCGGCTCGATCTCATGCCTGACGACCTCGCCGGCAAGGTCCGCGAGCTCGACTCGTACAACTTCGAGTCGAAAGAGTCCAAGCAACGCTTCGACGAGCTGATGGAGAAGCTCAAAGAACAGCTGATGCAGCAGATGGTCGATCAGATGTCCGGAGCGATGGAGAACATGGGGCCAGAAGACATGGCCCGCATGAAGGACATGATGCAGGCGCTCAACGAGATGCTCGAGAAGCATCAGCGGGGCGACGACCCAGGCTTCGAGGATTTTATGGAGAAGTTCGGCGACTTCTTCCCGGAGAACCCCGAATCGGTCGAAGAGTTGCTGGAGCAGATGGCGCAGCGGATGGCCGCGATGCAAGCGATGATGAACTCGATGTCGCCTGAGCAACGTGCTCAGATGCAGCAGCTGAGCGACCAGCTCATGGACGACATGGATCTGCAATGGCAGATGCAGCAGCTGTCCGGGAATCTGCAGCAGATGTTTCCGCAGATGCAGTGGAATCAGGGCTACGACTTCGAGGGCCAGGACCCGATGGGCATGGGACAAGCCATGCAGCAGATGCAAGAACTCGGCGATCTCGATCAGCTCGAGAACCTGTTGCGCAACGCGTCGAGTCCGAGCGCCCTGGCCGAGGCCGACATGGACAAGGTCCGCGACTTGATGGGCGACGACGCCGCGAAGTCACTCGGGCGGCTTGCAGAGCTCACCAAGCAGCTGGAAGAGGCCGGGCTGATCGAGCAGAAGGAAGGCCGTCTGGAGATGACCCCCAAGGGTCTCCGCAAGATCGGTTCCAACGCATTGCGGGAACTGTTCTCGAAGCTGGCCAAGGATCAGATCGGTCAGCACGAGACCAGCAACATCGGCCAGGGCCACGAGCGGACCTACGACACCAAGCAGTACGAATACGGCGATCCGTTCCAGCTCGACCTCAATCGGACGATCCGCAACGCCGTGCGGCGTACGGGTGGCGGGTCGCCGGTCGATCTGCATCCCGACGACTTCGAGATCGAGAAGACCGAACACTTCACGCGGTCATCCACGGTGCTGATGCTCGACCTGTCGATGTCGATGCCGATGCGCGGCAATTTCCTGCCGGCGAAGAAAGTCGCCATGGCGTTGCACAGCCTCATCTCGTCGCAGTTCCCCCGCGACTATCTCGGCCTGGTCGGGTTCTCTGAGATGGCTCGGATCGTGACGGCGGAGCAGTTGCCGGAGGCGTCGTGGGACTTCGCGTACGGCACCAACATGCACCACGGGTTCACGTTGGCCCGTCAGATGCTCGCCCGTGAGTCGGGGACCAAGCAGATCATCATGATCACCGACGGCGAGCCCACCGCGCACATCACTCCTGAGGGATATCCGTTGTTCAACTATCCGCCGGTGCGCGAGACCATCGAAGCCACACTCAGAGAGGTGGTGCGCTGCACGAAGGAAAAGATCCGCATCAACACCTTCGGACTCGGCGCTGACGGCTCACTACGGGCGTTCATCGAGCAGATGACCTCGATCAACCGGGGCCGAGCGTTCTTCACCACCCCGGAGAACCTCGGCGACTACGTCCTCGTCGATTTCATGGAGGGCAAACGCGCCCTCGCCCGCAACCGCGCCGGCTGAGTCGCGACGCGCGCTGGCGGTCTGACTTGGTCTTGAGGTATTGGCGGTTGAGTGGCGGTTTACCTGGGTTTCGCGTTCTGGCGGGCTCGGATTGCGTCGTCATGGTTTTGTCATGTCCGCGCGAGCCGCGCGATTAGTTCGCGCTCTGTGCGCGATTCTTTTGATCGCGCACTTGCAAAGCGGGGAACCCCTCTGGCAGAATGACAGCACTGTAGTTACAAGGTTGTTGCGATGGCGTCAAGCATTCACACTTCATCGGGGGCCGACGCACACAGCATCTCTGAAAAAACTTCGCAACAGGACACAGCGACTCACCGCAATTCGGACCCACCGGGAGGTCCCCACATGCAGTTCATCACGACATCGAGTATCACGGTCAGCGCCACCCCGGTCGAGCCCGAGCAGGACTGGCACGACCATGCCAACTGTCTCGGTGTCGACCCCGACTTGTTCTTCCCCGAGCGCGGCGCGTCCACTCGCGAAGCCAAAGAAGTGTGTCGGGGCTGCGAGGTCCAGCACGATTGCCTCGAATTCGCGCTGCAGAACGGTGAGAAGTTCGGGATCTGGGGCGGATTGTCCGAGCGTGAGCGCCGCCGTATCCGCCGTCAGCGCGCCCAGGTCGCCCGTTCGATCATCGGCGCCTGAGCCCCCACGAGGGTTGCGTCAGCGAAGCAGGCGTCCCGGGGCCCGCACTGCGAAGCCCGAAGTGCTGGGGTAGGGTCAACCCAT
>JAJCXU010000350.1 GCA_029263275.1 Ilumatobacter sp. | reverse complement strand
GCGACTCGATGTCACGTTCTGCCGTGTGGAGGTGCGGCGAGACGCGGATTGCGCTTCGTCGTTGATCGACCGCGATGCCGTGCGCTGCCAGCACCTCGACGGTGTCCTCGGCAGCGGTGATGATGCAGGTGCCACTTCGCCGATCTGGTTGCCGCGGGCTGACGACTCGGTCACCGAGTTCGGCGATGAGGTGATCGACCATCGCCAGGTTGTGTTGCCGGATGACGTCGACGCCGATCGAGCGGATGACGTTGATCGAGTGCGCAGCAACGACGAACGGCAGCACGGTGGGCGTTCCACCCCAGAACCGGAGCGCATCGTCGGCGTAGCGGAAGTTGTGAATGTCGAACTCGAAGGGGTCGTCGTGCGAGAACCAGCCGACGTCGGTTGGAGTGCACCGCTCAATCAGGTCGGGTTGGATCCAGAGCCATCCCGCGCCCGGTCCGCCACTGAGCCACTTGACGCAACTCCCCAGGACCACGTCGACATCCCAGGCATCGACGTCGACCGGCAGCACGCCGACCGACTGCGCTACATCGACGATCGACAGCGATCCCTGACTGCGTGCGAGTGCAGCAACATCAGCGACCGGAATCTGTTCGCCGGTGTCGGAATGTGCGTGCGTGATGAGCACGATGTCGACGTCCGTGGTGAGCGCTGACTTCCACACAGCTGGATCTGTGGCGTCGCGTTCGGCGGAGAGGTAACGCACTTCATAACCAGCGTGTTCGCAGACGTAGCCGAGCGACGGGAACGCGTCTTCGGTGAGCAGGATGGTCGGCGAATCGAACGACGGGCGGAGTGCTCCGAGCACCTTGGACAGGCCGCTCGACACGTTGCTCTGCGGGCAGATCGACGAAGCCTGGCCCCCGATCAATGCCCCGATCTCGCTCCGAAAGCCATCGATTGCTCCAAGCCACTGGGGCCACGCCTGCGCGGTGTCCGACTCCCAGACGTCGAAGTAGGCACCCGCCGCTTCACGCGCCCCACGCACGGGCAAGCCGATCGAGTGGCTGAGCAAGTAGGTGCCGTCGTGGTCGACGAAGTGGTCGGCACCAACGGTCATGAGCGCAGCAACCCCCGCAACGTCGCGAGATCGTCGTGGCGGGTCGGGATGTCGTCACGATCTGCAGCGAGTCGGCGGTCGCGCAGTCCTTCGAGCGCGCGCAACAGCACGTCGAGCGGAGGACCGCTCGCGGTGATGCCGGTGAGGTGTTCTGCTGGGATTCGCTCCGCAGGTCCCTTGATGAATCCGACGACGAGTTGGTCGTGGTGGTGGGCCGCGGCTGCGCCGTGCGCGGCACACACGTCGAGGAACATCGCGACGTTCTGCTGGAACCAGTCTTCGTCGACGTGTTCGACTTGGCTGAGCAGGCTGTCGAGCAGATTTGGGTGGCGGAACGAATCGTGCAGGCGGCGCTGTTCGTCCGGTGTGAGATACGGGAACTTCTCGCTCACCACTTGGCTGTACGAAACATCGGTAGGGCTACACAGGCCGAGGAGCATGTCGATCTGGTTGAACGCGGCGAAGTCGCCGGCGTTGGCGCCGCGATACTCCGTCGACCCGACGCGGTGCGGCTTGTAGTACGGCCGCACCGAGAAGAAGAACTCATCGACGTCGAGGACCTCGCCGAGTTCGGTGTTGAGCGCCAGGGCGTCCTGCAGGGCACGCCGGGCGTCGCGCAGCAAGTCGTTCGCGGCGGGGTGCGACACGCCCATCGGATGGATCCGGCCGAGCGCATCTGCGGCACGCATGTAGGCAAACGCCGAGCGGGTGTTGTAGTCGAGAAAGATCTTCTCGTCAGCGCCATGGGTGAACGTGCGATACACGCCGTTCACCGCACGGTTGAAGGTCTCCATGTGACTCGCGACGAACCGCGGGACCGTGCCGAGGCTGGCACCCAGGTGCAGCGCGAGCGCCGACGCCTCGACGAGCGGCGACGTCCGCTCGCGTGACGGCTCGGTGATCTCGTGACGGCGACAGGCCGACATGTAGTAGCCGACGTTGCCGAGCAATTCGAACGTGACGTCGAACGCCTCGTCGGTGTTGCCTTCCTCCATCAACGGGATGATCAGCTCGCGCCCTTCCTCGAGCAGTTGCACCTTGAGTTCGTCGCCGACCCCCGCGACGCCGGAGCGATGCTCTTGGCGGAGGTAGAGCTCTTCGAGTTCGGTGTTCAGGTCGACAAATCGTCCCCGAATCCATCGGTCGAACGCGGCGACCCTGGGCGTCGTGGTCGAGTGGGCGTGGGCGGCGATGGGCATTCCATCAGCATACATGAGAATCGACTCTCATCTATTCCTGAGATATTGTCGCTCGGGTGAACGCCGAGCCTGCCGATCTCGCTGCCCTCGCGGGGCGGTCACCGTCCGGGCGCGCTGACACACAGCGCACGCATGAGCGTCTCATCGATGCCGTCCAGGAATGGGTGCACACACACGGCGCTCCCCCTGAGCGACTCACCGACGTGGCAGCCCTCGCTGGGGTGTCGACGGCAACGGCGTACCGGCATTTCGCATCGGTCGACGATGTGATCCAGGCCTTCGTACTGCAGCTCCCGGCACGTGCCGTCGAGCTGTTCGATCGTTCTGGCGGTGCTGGTGATGATCCACTCGAATCGTTCGAGCGGTGGAACAACAGCTGGGTCACCGCGTGCCTCGAACACGGTCCGCTCGCGGTCCACCTTCGTTCGTCGACGGGATTCCTGCAGCGTCGCCGCGAGCGCGATCCGGTCATCGTCTATGCCTGTGCGCCGATCGAACCGCTCCTCGAGGCGCTCGATGGCGACACGACGATGATGATGTTCACGTGGAACGTCACCAGCGACCCGCGTGAAGTGCTCGATCTGCACCGAATGGGCTGGGGAACGGCGAAGATCGCCGATTTCGTCACCCGATCGGTGCTCGCAACACCATCGCCGCTGCAATCTCCTTGACGAGCTTCGCGCCCACCATCGCCGTCATGTCGACGAGGTCGCGAGTCGGGTTGAGTTCGACGACATCGGCGCCGACGAGCGGACCCGGCAAGGCGTCGATGATGTCGAGCACCTCGCGGACGGTGAGACCGCCGGGTTCGTGGTGTGACACCCCTGGAGCGACCGATGGATCGAGGCCATCGAGATCGACCGAGAGATAGATCGGACCGGACAGTGTCGACGGGTCGAATTCGTCGAGCTGACGCGATGACAACATCGTGACGCCCCATCGTGCGGCCTGCTCGCGTTGATGCGGAGTCGCCGTGCGAATGCCGAGTTGCACCAGCGACGTCATGCATCCGGCTTCGAGCGCTCGGGCGAATGGTGATGCATGGCTGAGCGGATTGCCGTCGAGGTCGTCGTACAAGTCCGGGTGTGCGTCGATGTGGACGACGGTCAGATCGTCGTGGAGCTTGCGGAACGATCGCAGGATCGGGAAGGTGATCGAGTGGTCCCCGCCAAGCGTGATGACCTGACGGCCAGCGGCGAGCTGCTCGTCGATCGCTGCGGTGATCGCGTCGGCGTCGGGGTGCGAGCCGCGCTCATTGGCAACGGCGACATCACCGAGGTCATCGAGCTGGTCGACGACCTCGACCGATGCCTCCGACGAGTGATTGCCCGACCCGGAATGCAGCGCTGCACGGATCGCCGCCGGACCGAGTGCCGGGCCCATCAGATGTGACGAGTTCGCATCCAGCGGGACGCCCAGCAGCGAGATCATGCGCGCAGACTAACGTCCGGCCTCGTGAGTCGAATGAGCGGCATCGTGCTGACCGGGCACGGCGGGCCTGAGTGCCTCGAGTGGCGTGACGATCTTCCGTTGCCCGCTCCCGGGCCGGGTGACGTGCTCATTCGCGTGGGCGCCGCAGGCGTCAA
>JAJCXU010000349.1 GCA_029263275.1 Ilumatobacter sp. | reverse complement strand
CACCTCGACCGGATCACCGAAGACGACGCCTGCCCGATAGGGCTCCGGTGGCGGCTCGGTGGTCGGCGGCGTGGTCGACTCCAACGTCGCAGCCGGCGCGCTGGACGTCTCTGTGCCTGCGGCGGTCGCGTCCTGAGCATCCGTCGCCACGGGCGCAGCGGTGGCGCCTGGCACCACTGCTACCGACGTTGATGACGATTCGTCGTCTCCCCCACCACTACACGCCGCCAGGAGCAGCGCCGACACGATCACCGTCACCGAAATATTCCGCATCGTGAGATTGTCGCGCAGGCCGCTCCCGAGTCGGCATTGTGGTCTGAGCGGGAGAGCGAAGCTCTGTACATTTCGCGATGCTCTCTGATGTACACTTCGCCTCGTGGATGTTGCCGTAACGGAACTCAGAGCCCACCTCGGTCAGTGGATCGACGCTGCGCGTGACGGCAACGACGTCGTCATCACCGATCGGGGGACGCCCGTCGCCCGAATCGTTGCGCTCGACTCCACTCCGGTCCTCGACCGTCTGACCGCCGAAGGCGTTATCAGTCGACCCGCACGACCGTCCCGTCCGGTCGCCGGCGGTCGGTCCCGGCCAAAGCCGAAGCGACCCGTGGCTGACATCGTCAGCGAGCAGCGTGGCTGAAGGTGGCCATCGTCTATTTCGATTCGAGCGCGCTCGTCAAACTCGTGCTTGACGAGACCGGGTCCGACGTCGCAGCAGCAGTGTGGAACGCTTGCGACGCTGCGTTGTCGAGCCGGCTTGCATATCCCGAAGTCTGCGCAGCTCTCGCAGCAGCGGGCCGCAATCACGACCTCACCGAACCCGAAGCGTCCTCTGCAGCAGGCGAATGGGACATCTTCTGGTCGTCAATGCGTCCAATCGAACTCTCGCCCGACGTCGAGAAAGCGGCTGGCAAGTTGGCTGTCCTGCACCGACTGCGCGGAGCCGACGCAGTTCATCTCGCGAGTGCCCTCGCGCTCGGTTCGCAGGAGATCACCGTTGCAGCGTGGGACAAGCGTCTCCACGCTGGCGCCGCCGCCGCTGGACTTCCCGTGGCACCAGCGACGCTCGACTGACCCGAAGCGGGACGACGACCATCTTCTCAAGCCGTCGGGTCGACGCACATTCTCGGGCGCTCGGCCGAGCGCTGACGTGCCGTACCTGAGCGGTCTGTGAGCAAATGGATGCTCGGCGATATGAGCGCTCAGGGACACCCTCAGTACTCTCCTCAGATGAACTCCGAGAGTGAACTGGTGCTCTATGAAGCAGCAGTCGCCGTCGCAACGGTCCAGGCCGAACAAGATGTCGATGGGGAGGGTGTCGGAGCCGCAGCGCTCACTGATGAAGGTGAGATCCTGACCGGTGTCTGGATCGATGCGATGGTCGACAGTGCTTGTCTCTGTGCTGAGACTGGACCGATCAGCGAGGCTCACCGCCGAGGCCGAAAGCTCGCGGCGAGCATCTGTGTTCGTTGGACTCGATCGTCCGGCGCAACTGTGCTCGCGGCATGCGGCGTCTGCCAAGAACGACTGGCGATCTTTGGATCAGAATTGCTGATCGGTGTGGCCGACTCCGCCGAGCGCGGCTTTCGATTCGAATCGCTCGCAGCGCTGCGTCCATCTCCTTGGTGGGAATCGATCGGCGACGACTTGAGTCCTGCGTAGTTACGACGCTGCCGAGTGTCCGAGCATTTCTGAGCGGGGGGGCGTGCCGACGTGCCGATCACGAGCGGCTCGAGTGGACGAGTGTCGTCGATCTTCTGCGCCGCGTGTCAGCTCCGGAAGGCGACCCGTTCTCTGAGCCAGCCGGCGAGCCATGTCTCGTCGACGTCGCGTGCAGCGACAGCGAGCATTGCGTCGACAGATTGGTCGGTGTCGGGTTGTGAGTCGTTCCACGATCCGTCGTTGAGATCGATGAACAGCACCAGACACGCCCATGCCGCTCGCTTGTTGCCGTCGGGGAGCGGATGGTTCCAGGCGATCCGGCAGGCGAGTACCGCTGCCTTGTCGTAGACGTCCGGATAGAAGTCGGTGTCGTCGAAGCCGGCCTGGGGCGCGTGCAGCGCAGAATCGGCGAGATCGACACGGCTGGCCTTGATCAGCGTCGCAGCGTTGATTCCGGTGACGAGTTCGGACAGATACCAGAACTCGGCGAGGCTGAGGTAGCGGGTCACTTGGCGAGTCGGTCGAGGATCTCCCGGTCGCGTTCGAGCATCTTCCTCGCACGGGCGGTGAAGTCGTCGTCGGCTCGCACCCGTTCGATCTCGGCGGCAAGCGAGTCGATGATGAGTTGGTTGACGCTGTCCCCGCGCACGCGTGCAACGGCCTCGGCGTCATCGGCGAGATTGTCCGGCAACCGAACAGTGGTCTGCTTCGTCATGACATCATGATATCACGATGCGATCATCGCGATATCGACACCGCTGCCGTGCTCCCCCAGGGAGCGATAGATCCGGCAGCGGAGAGCGCCTCGTCGAGTGCGGACGAGGCCCGCACAATCTGAGCGGGGTCCACCGATCCGATGTGCCGAAAGCGAGCGGGTTGTCGGCCTAGCGTTCGACGTTGTTCTGCGCTCGTCGTGTCGAGGACTTCGGCGACGTTGGAAGGCGTCCGGGCGCAGCAGGAAGTCTCATGGCATGGAGGTTGCGAATGCCGACCAGTTCAGGACGGCCACCAGTGCCCAGAATGGGGCGAACGCAATGCCGACGCGTTTTCCGTGTCGTGACACCTTGGGGTGGTTGCCCAGGAACCGGATCCCGGCATGGTTTGCGTTGACGAGCGTCATCAACACGGCAATTACTCCGAACACAAAGTGCAACGGGTTCCGCTCAGCGAGTGACAGCGTGAGTCCGTAGATGGCTCCAGCGGCCACCGCAGTGAAGCAGATCGCCCCTTGGCGTTGCTCGAAGATCATCAGGAAGATGTAGTCCTTCGCAGCTGTCTTCTTCTCCTGGGGAACCACGTCGATTGCAGCATCCAACATCGTGATCTGCTCGTCCGCCGTGAGCGACGTGGCACGGCTCGGCATCGTGAATCCAAGAAATGGGAGCACGCCGTTGACGATCCAGCGGGCGAGCAGAGGAAACATCACCTCGACGCCGTGTACGGCGAAGGGCACGATCGAGAGGATGAGGGCAGTTGTGGAGAGAGCGTTGTCGCTCATGTTGTGTGTCCTTCGAATTCTGAGGGGGTGGACGTTGCGTCGTGATGTATGACCTGAGACCGGACCGGAATTCATCGCGTGCAACAACATTTCTTCCAGACCGATGAATTCGGCCGTCCCGATCGGTCACACACCCGACCGCCACGAACCACAGCCAGAATGGAAGCCGGTGAATCAGTGAACGAGCACAGACCAAACCATGCGGGTGACGACGACGACCTCCGCAGCGCACGGGCCGGCGACCATGCGGCGTTCGTCCGTGCGGTCTCGCCGTACCGCAACGAACTCCACCGGCACTGCTACCGCATGACCGGCTCGGTCGACGACGCCGACGACATCGTCCAAGAGACCCTGTTCCGGGCGTGGCGAAGCCTCGGCACCTACGCCGGCCGATCCTCGTTCCGAGCCTGGCTCTACCGCATCGCGACCAACCGCAGCATCGACACCCTCGGCGGCAAGGCCCGCCAAGAGATCGTCGTGGCATGGGAAGGCCAAGAGGCCGGCCTGGAGCCGATGTGGCTACAACCGTACCCAGACAACCCCGCGGAGCTGAACGAGCGACGCGAACACATCGCGACGGCATTTGTCGTTGCCATCCAGCGGCTTCCACCAAAACAGCGCGCGGCACTCCTCCTCAAAGACGTGCTCGGCTTCTCGGTCCCCGACATCGGAGTAGCGCTCGACACGACCGAACAAGCCGTCAACTCTGCACTGCAGCGAGCACGGGCGAACATCAAGGTCGACACTCCGCTCCGACCGAGCACCGATGCGGAAACGTCGCTTCGGGACCAGCTCATCGACGCCTGGCAGCGCGCCGACGTCGAAGCACTCACCAGCTTGATGGCGACGGATGTCGTGCTGACCATGCCACCCGACCCGATCCGCCGAGACGGACCCGTCGCCGTCATCGACTTCCTCCGCTCCGTCGCACCACTCGGTCAACTCAACAAGTTCCGCCTCGTCCCGACCGCCGCGAACCGGCAACCCTCGGCCGTGCTCTTCCTGCCAGACGAGACGGGCAGATACGTGCCGAACGGTGTGTTGAACCTCGACATCTCGGGCAAGCAAGTGCATCGCATGACGGCGTTCCGGCTCCCCCCAGCCTTCTTCGACCGGCTCGATCTGCCCGGCCACCCCAACTCAAGTTCGGCGAGTGACCAACGAACAGGAGGCGGCACACGCTGAACCAACGGTCACACAACATCGGTCCGGGAATACTGCGAGCAACGGAGATCCTCAACTCGCAGACCGATCGGAATGGTCAGCACGCGTGCCGGTCAGACCGCACGCACCCGGCGCCCGCCATCGGCCGTTCCGAGGCCAACACCAAGATGCGCACTCTCGAGCACCAGACCGATCGTATGTGAGGTTCGTGAGCGGGGGTGAAACCTCGGGCGTCTGCGATTCTGAGCGGGTCCTATCGGGTCTGTCGCAGAGACGGTCGGTCAGATCAGTTCCGCCACTCGCCTGACAGTCCCGCGGTGGGCACCCCCATCAGTCCGACCGCCGACTTCGTGATGCACGTGCTGATCGTTGCCGCGGAGGTCGCGGCGCTCGTCGTGGTGTACCGACTGGCCAGACAACAGCGCGCGGCAGCGGCACCGCAACTCGAGGGGGAGCGCCTGACGGAATTGCGCCGCCGCGATCGTCACTGCTGTCAGCGTGAAGCTC
>JAJCXU010000348.1 GCA_029263275.1 Ilumatobacter sp. | reverse complement strand
TCGTGCCCGGCGTCGGATCGACGCTCGTCCAACCAAGCGGAGCATCGGGGTTCTCGCGCTGCGCCACGTCGGCGCCTGGGCAGAGCTGCAAGCCATGCTGGCCCGGCCGCTGATGGAGCAGCGTGAGGCAGTCGTAGTCGGTGTGCGCACCGGCGCGCCAGATGCTGTCGTCGAGATCCTCGGCTCGCATCGGGAGGTAGTGCAACAGGCGCAACGTGCTCTGGTATTCGGGCGAGGCCGGGTCGTGACGCTCGGTGAAGAAGTCGTCACCAAAGCCGAGCTTGCGGGCGAAGCTGCCGAGCAACCGCATCGCAAGCGCCCAGTTCGCTCGCTCAAAGGCCTCCATCGTCGACCTGAATGCTGCCAATTCGTCATCGGCCGGCCAGAGGTCGAGACGTTCCATCCGGCTCGTCGTTACTTGGTACGACTCCTTCTGGTCGAGCGTGCCCGTCGACGGCCGGTTCTGCGTCCGGAACTCCCAGCCCGAGTTCGTGCCCGTGCGCAGCGGCCACCGGCTCTTCGTCTCGGCCGGAAGATCGAAGAACGCCTCGGCCAACCCGAAAGCCTCGTCGATCTGCTGCTGTGGAATACCATGACCGGCGACCTGGAAGAAGCCGATGTCGGTCGCAGCGGCCCAGATCGCCTCATCGAGCTCGTCCTGACGACCGACGAAGTCGGCCAGATCGATACATCGGATGTCGCGGTCGACGTCGAGGCCATAACCACCGAACGTCCGCTCCTTGGCCAGCTCCGACTCGGCCGACCCGTCGCCCGCACCCATCTCGCCTCCAGTCATCGTTCCGCCAGGAAAGCAGCGCAACGTGACGTCCACGTGTCGAGTTCGTCTCGAGTCGACGAAATCACGACCTCACTGTCGGGGAGCAACTCTCCAAGCCGTTCGGCAGTGCTCACCGGATGGCCGGGGTCCCCCGACCAGGCGAGCACCAGCGTTGGGGCAACGATCGTTTGTACGGCCTCGGGTGGAGGCAGGTCCGCCGTGCCCGCACCACGGAAGATCGCAGCCAGCCGTTTCGGGTCAGCTGCTCCCAACACACCGAGCCGACGGTCGAGCCACGTGCTGTCGCCCGCGAACGGATCGGGCGGCGGCATCACCCGCGCACCTGCTTCGAGCACACCGACCCCGTCGCGTTCGACCGCAGCCGCCATCTGTTCGTAGAGGTCGACCTGCGCGGCACGGGTCTCCCACGCGGTCGGCGGAATCACGAGGACCAGACCGCGGACGCGATCGCCGAGCGTCAGCGCTACGTGCAGGGCTGTGGCCGTGCCCATCGAGGCGCCCCCAAGCACGACGTCGTCCCAGCCGACGTGTTCGATCAGCGCGACCTGATCCCGCGCCAACGCGGCCCAGTCGCCGTCAGCGGGTTCGGCGAGATCGCCCGACAGGCCATGTCCGCGAGCGTCGTACCGCAGCACTTGGCGGTGCTCGGCAATGACGGCGCTGTCGATCAACGGCAACGTGTCTTCGTCCGCCCGGCTCGACGTGAGGCCGTGGCCCCACACGAACGGAACACCGCCGGTGTCGTCGCTCCCAACGATGTCGTACGAGAGGCGGGCACCGCGCAGATCCACATCAGGCATGGGTCGACTGTAGAGCGCGCGTCGCCGACGGAGCGGGCCGCACAACCAGCATCCTGAGTCGAGAACCGAAGCGTGAATGTTTGAGACGCGAACTGCGCAAGCGGACCCTGCCCGAACCAGTACCGTCGCCCTCATGAATGAGTCGACCACCGAGAAGTCCCTGCACACGCGCGTTGCCGAACGATTGGTCGACGGGCGCACATCGGTCGGTCAACCCGCCGTCTCACCCGACGGTTCCCGAGTGGCATTCGTCGTCGCGACGACCAACCTCGAGAAGAACACGACCTTCAGCAAGGTGTGGATCGACGACGCTCCGGTCACCGGCGGCGACCACGACGCCAACCCCACCTGGTCACCCGACGGACGGTTCCTGGCGTTCACATCGCGCCGCGGCGAGAAGAAGGGCGAGTCCACGCTGCACGTGCTGCCGGTTGCCACACCTGGCGAGACGCGCACCCTGTGCTCGATGCCCGACGGGCTCGGTGATCTGGCCTGGTCACCCGACGGCCGGACGATTGCCTTCACGAGCCGCACCCAAGATGAGCGGTACACCAAGGAGAGCGATGCCTGGCGGGCGCCGCGCAAGGTCGAGCGCCTGTTCAGCCGACTCAACGGCGAGAACTGGGTCTTCGACCGCCCACAGCACATTCATGTGATCGCCGCTGACGGCACGGGCACCTCACGCAACCTCACACCGGGCGAGTTCCAGCACGGCGGTCCCGCGTGGCTACCCGACTCATCCGCCCTCATCGCCTCGGCGCAGCGCCACGACACCTGGGACTCCGACCTCGCGACCGACCTCTACCTGTTCCCCCTCGACGCAGACACCAACCCTGATGGCATCCGTTGCTTGACGGGGCACGACGTCGACGCCGGATTCCCGTCCGTGTCGCCCGACGGCACCAAGGTGGCGTTCCTCGGTCGCGGCGAACTCGCGGTCTTCCCGCAGAACGCTCGTGTCGGCATCATCCCGCTCGATTCGAACGGCGCCTCGGTCGAGAACGTCACGTGGGTCTCGGACGGCCTCGACCGGACATTCCTCTGCATGGCCGGAATGCGGGCACCGCTCTGGGAGAGCGACAGCACGCTGCTCGCCACTGCTGAAGACCGAGGCGACAACCACCTGTACCGACTCGCCGCCGACGGCTCGGCAGCGCCGACCGCGCTCACGTCGGGCCGATTCACCGTGCACAGTTTCGATGCAGCCGCTGGCACCCTCGCCACCACTCGCTCCACGATCGATCACACGCCCGAACTGTTCGTCGACGATGTCCAACGCACGTCGGTCGGCGCCGAACTCGCCGCAGACCTCCTCGGTTGGGAGAAGTTCACTGTTCCGACCACCGATGGGACGAACGAGATCGACACGTGGATCATGCGACCCGCCGATTTCGACGAGT
>JAJCXU010000347.1 GCA_029263275.1 Ilumatobacter sp. | reverse complement strand
GGGCATCGGCACCATTGAGGGCGTCGAGTGCTTGATCACCGGTACCGACATGACCGTGCGGGGTGGCTCAGCCAACCCCACCACGTGGAAGAAGAGTCAGCGATTCACCGAGATCGCCAAGCAGAACCGGCTGCCGGTCATCAACCTCAACGAGTCAGCCGGCGCTGACCTGCCGCGCCAGGCGGACCTGTTCATTCAGGGCGGAGCGAGCTTCCGCGACCTCACGCAGCTGTCGCAGATGGGCATCCCCACCATCACGATGGCCTTCGGGCCCAACACCGCCGGCGGCGCGTACACGCCCGGCACCAGCGACTACACCGTGTTCGTCAAAGACAAGGGCACTGCCTATCTCGGTGGTCCGCCGCTGGTGAAGATGGCGATCGATGAGATCGTCGACGAAGAGTCGCTCGGCGGCGCCGAGATGCACTCCCGCACGTCGGGACTGTCAGACTTTCTCGCCCACGACGAGATGGACGCGCTCCGCATCACGCGCCAGATCGTGAAGCATCTCCAGTGGAAGAAGTTGGGGCCTGGCCCGACCGAACCCGCTGACGAGCCGATCTACGACCCTGCCGAACTGCTGGGCTGCGCGTCAGCTGATGTCCGTATCCCGTTCGACATCCGTGAGGTCTACGCACGACTGCTCGACGGCAGCCGCTTCGAAGAGTTCAAGCCGCTGTACGGCGACAAGCTGGTGTGTGGCTGGGCCTCGATCCAGGGATTCCCGGTCGGCGTGCTCGGCAACAACGGCATCCTCTTCTCCGAGGAAGCCAAGAAGGGCGCGCAGTTCATCCAGCTCTGCAACAAGACCAACACACCGCTCGTGTTCCTGCACAACATCACCGGGTTCATGGTCGGGTCCAAGGCTGAGCAGGGCGGCATCATCCGCAATGGCGCCAAGCTGATCAATGCGGTGTCGAACTCCACCGTGCCGCACTTCAACCTGATGGTCGGCGCCAGCTACGGCGCCGGCAACTACGGCATGGCCGGCAAGGCCTACAACCCCCGATTCATCTTCACCTGGCCCAACCATCGCATCGCGGTGATGGGCCCCAAGCAGCTGGCGGGGGTGATGGACATCGTTGCTCGCAACAGCGCTGCAGGTCGCGGCATCGAGGTGGACGAAGACGCACTGCAAGCGCAGACGTCGGCACTCGAAGCGCAGATCGAACGTGAGTCGACGGCGCTCTTCTCGACCGGGCGGCTGTGGGATGACGGGATCATTCATCCTGCCGATTCACGCACCGCACTGGGGATGGCGCTGTCAGCCGCCCACAGCAACGAAGTCGTCGGGGCCACGAGCTATGGCGTCTGGAGGCACTGAGATGAGCTCATCGAACATGCAATGGGCAGCCCCCGAGGGCGCCGAGCCGGTTCCGCAACGCCCGATCAACAGGCTCCTCATCGCCAACCGTGGCGAGATCGCGGTCCGCATTGCCCGGACCGCTCACAGGCTGGGCATCGGCACCGTGGGTGTGTACTCAGAACCAGACGCGAATGCCCTGCATGTCGACAGTGTCGACGTGGCCGTGGCGCTCGGCGGCGAGACCGCAGCGCAGTCGTACCTGCGCGGCGACGCGATCATCGCTGCCGCCAAGGCGACCGGCGCAGATGCCATCCATCCGGGCTACGGCTTTCTCGCGGAGAACGCGGACTTCGCTCGCTCCGTGGAAGCTGCAGGGTTGATCTGGGTCGGCCCCACACCGGAGCAGATCACGTTGCTCGGCGACAAGGTCGCGGCCAAGCGCGCCGCAGTGGAGGCAGGTGTTCCAACCACGCCGATCTGGGAGATCACCGACGATCAGATCGCGAGCGGCGCAGCTCCAGACGGTGTTCCGATGCCTGCGTTGGTCAAGGCTGCCGCCGGTGGCGGTGGCCGCGGGATGCGTATCGTCACCGACGCCACGCTGCTCGCCGAATCGATCACGTCAGCCAGCCGAGAGGCGAAGGCAGCGTTCGGCGACGGCGCCGTGTTCATCGAGCCCTACATCGAGCGCGGGCGCCACATCGAAGTGCAGATCATGGGTGACCAGCACGGCAACGTCGTGCATCTGGGTGAGCGCGAGTGTTCCATCCAGCGTCGCAACCAGAAGGTCGTCGAAGAATCGCCGTCGTCGGGGATCTCCGAAGCCACTCGGCAGGCGGTCTGCAACGGAGCAATCGCACTCGCTCGGCAGGTCGGCTATGTCGGTGCCGGAACCGTTGAGTTCCTCGTCGGGAACCGTCCTGTGGGCGAGGGAGCCGATGGCACTGACACCATCAACTTCCTCGAGGTCAACACCCGCCTCCAGGTCGAGCACCCCGTGACCGAAGCGGTGACGGGATTTGACCTGGTCGAGATGCAGCTTCGTGTTGCCTCGGGTGAGCCGCTCCCGGTGACGCAAGGCGATGTCCAGGTCACCGGTCATGCCATCGAAGTGAGGCTCGTCGCGGAGAACCCGGCAACGAACTGGATGCCGTCGACTGGTGTGATCACGTCGTTCGACATCTCCGACGATGTCCGCACCGACACCGGTATTCGTGCCGGTGCTGAGGTCTCGCCGAACTATGACTCGCTGCTTGCCAAGGTGATCTCGTTTGCACCGACTCGTCACGATGCGGCTCGCCAACTGGCCCGGGCGTTGCGAACAGCGCAGATCACCGGCGTCGACACCAACGTCAACATGCTCGTCGCAACGCTCACCGAGCACGACTTCCTGGCGGCAGACACGCCGACGGCGTACCTCGCCGAGCATCCGGATGTGCTCACGCCCGCTGGCCCGACCGGAGACGATCGGGTTGCACTCCTGCTCGGCGCAGTCTTCGCGTTCGAGCGACGCAACCGGGCCGCCGACACACACCACGGCTTTGCGCCCTCCGGGTTCCGAAACCTCCGAACGTTGGGTCAGCGTGAGGTGTGGTCCGACGGTTCGGCTGAACACCCCGTCGAATACGTCGTCGAGTCACGAACACAAGCGAGCGTGCTTGTCGGCCCGTGGCCGGTTCCCGGTGACGATGGCGCCATGCCTGACGACGAGCGACGCCGGATCGCAGTCCGACTCCTCGCGCGCACCGACGATCGTGAGGTGATCGAAGTCGATGGCGTTCGCCACGCGGTCGACGTTGCCCCGGAGGGCGACACGGTGCGCTGTCGCTCTGCGGCCGGAGCGGTGGCCTTCGCGCTGCAGCCACGGTTTGTCGAGCACGATCTCGATGACGCTGGCGGAGGGCCGATCTGTCCACTGCCGGGCACGGTCATCGCCG
>JAJCXU010000346.1 GCA_029263275.1 Ilumatobacter sp. | reverse complement strand
CACGTGGAACGGGCTCGACGACATCCAGTCGTTGTGGAGTCCGGCACATGTGGTGGAGCCACGATCGAGTACCGATCGGGATGCGATGCGCCTGACCTGGCGTGATGCGCTCGATCGGGCGGGCGGCTGGTTCCCTGATCTGTCTGCCCTCGACTTCTGATCGATCACCGAATGCGGCCATGCTTCGCCCTAGGATGATCGATCGAATTGGTGATACGCCTTCGAAGCGTGAAGGCTGTTGTGAGTATGAACTCGAAAGGACAATCCCTCGTGGACTTCGAACCCGCTGAGCCCGCATCGACGCGGCGCAGCCTCCTCGGTGCTGTTGGCGCAGCCAGCCTTGTCGGCGCCTCCGTTGCCGTCCTCAGTGGTCAATCCGCTGCGGCCGCGCCAGACCGTCCGACCGATGCCGACCGTGCAGCGCTCACCGAAGCGCTCCGGCTCGAACTCGCCGCAGCAGCCCTATACGAACTGGCGGCCGCCAAGCTCTCCGACGACGCCGCCGTCGTCGCTGGTGTGATGGCCGAACAACACGAGGCGTACGCCAACGCCATTGCTGGCGCCATCGGCAGCTCGTCGACCGGCCCCAACGACGACGTCGTCAGCGAACTCAGCGAAGCATTCGCCACGTCCGACGCCCAAGCGTTCGGCAACGCAGCTCGCTCGCTCGAGAATTCCGCCGTTGCCACCCACACGGCGCTGCTCGACGCATACGACAGCGTCGATGCCGTCGCACTGACGGCATCGATCATCACGGTCGAGTCGCGCCACGCCACGGTGCTCACCAGCCTCGCCGGATTTGCTTCCAACCTCGACGAAATGCTCGGCAACTCAGCCGATGCGCTCGACCTCACCGGCGGTGCCGCATGACCTCTGAACAGAACGCTCCCCTCACCCTGGGCAACCTCGACGCACGTGTCGGCCGTCGCCAAGCGCTGAAGATCGGTGGCCTCACCGTCTCGCTCGCCGCACTCGTCGCAGCATGTGGTAACGATCGCAACGGCGACGAGTCCGCCGGCCGCGTCGGCAACGCTGAAGCCGTCGAGGCCCTGCCCGACTATGCCGTCAATGCTGCGGTACTCCTCCGGACCGCCTCGTCGCTCGAGAACACTGCTGTCTACGTCTACGAGGCAGCCCAGGATCTGGGCGTCCTCGAAGGCGATATGGCAACCCTCGTCGAGCGGCTGATCGAGAACCACACGGCCACGTCGGCCGAGATGGGCGAGCTCACCGCTGCCGCTGGTGGCACGGCCTGGACCTCCACCAACCCGTGGCTCATGGAACGCTCCATCGAGCCGATGCTCGCCACCATCGCCGACAGCGACGATCCCGGTCGCGACGTCGTCAACTTGGCCATCACACTCGAGAACATGGCGTCGTCGACACATCAGACGTTGACCAGCCTGCTCACGGACGCCGACGAGCGCTTGGCCGTTGCCAATGCGTCAACGCAGGAAGCCCGCCATTCAGCAGCCATCGTGCTCGAAGCGTTCGGTACCGCTCGCCGGGTCAGCCCGCTGCTCGTGGGCGAAGACCTCGTCAACGCAAACGGCGTCATCAGCCGCTACGCCATCGAGACGACGTTCGGATCGGTCGCGCAGCAGGAGATCAACCTCGGTGTCGCCGACGAGAACGGTGGCCGCACGACCTATCTCCTCGCCACGCCGGCCGGGAACTCTTACATCTACGAAGAGCTCACCGAGGCCTGACCCCGTCGCCCCACTCGCCTCACCACCGCAGGTGAGGTGATCGGGTGACCGCAGCAGTGGCCAGTAAGGCACGCTGGCATGGCCGTCCGGGTCATGAGAAAGCCGCGCGCTGACTTCGCTGTGAGCGTTCGTCAAGTGCGGTCAGTCGTGCTGCGGCCTCGTGAGCGCTCCGGACCCTCAAGGTCACGGCAAGAGTTCGATTGACCACTCGGCGTGTCGTGAAGCCGTCTCTACGATTGAACTTCGCCAGCTGTTCCTGCCGTTCAGTTGCCGAGGAATCTGAGGACGGATGAACATCGAGCGTAATGATGAACTGTGGCAAGAACGCCGCTGGGCAGCCCGCGCCGTTGGCCTGTTCGTGTACGTCGTTCCGCTTGTCGCGTCGATTGCCTCGGCGATCCTGCTCTCAAAGCTCTTGCCTCCGGCCGCGACGTTTTCATGGGCGTGTGTCCGCTGGCTCGCGGTCGCTGGCGCCTCGACGGTGGTCTTGCTGCTTGCCGAGCGCCAGACACGACGGCTTCTTCCGCTGCGCACGTTGCTTCGTCTTGCGCTTGCGTTCCCGCAACGAGCCCCGTCTCGATTCAAGATCGCAATCCGGACAGGTACGACGCATCAGCTCGAACAGCGCCTTGCAGAAGCACGCGATGGCCGACTCGGCGATACGCCAGCGGAGGCGGCCGAACGACTCCTTGAGTTGGTTGGAATGCTCAGCCACCATGATCGGCTGACGCGTGGACATTCTGAGCGTGTTCGTGCCTACTGCCAGCTGATCGGTGAAGAGATGGGCATGACCGGCGACGAGCTCGATCGTCTTCGTTGGGCAGGTCTCCTCCATGACGTCGGCAAGCTGGAGATTTCTCCGGAGATTCTGAACAAGCCAGGCAAGCTGTCTGACGAGGAATTCGACATCATCAAGACCCATCCCCTTGAGGGCAAGAAGCTCGTCGAGCCGCTGGCGGGTTGGCTGGGCGAGGCGTCTCGTGCAGTCTGGGAGCACCACGAACGTTTCGACGGCGGCGGGTATCCGTACGGGCTCGCTGGTTCTGAGATCTCCATGGCGGCACGTGTCGTCAGCGTGGCCGATGTCTATGACGTGATGACATCGGTGAGGTCCTACAAGGCGGCTCTCTCGGGCGCAGAAGCGCGCGCTGAACTCACCCGTTGCGCAGGCACGCAATTCGACCCCGCCGTCGTGAGGGCATTCCTGGCAGTCTCGATGAGTCGAGTGCGAGGCACGATGGGGCCAATCTCGTGGTTGACGCAACTCGCGATGTTTCCTCAGATCGTGGCGGCCCAAGCCGTGCCGGCGGTCGCGACAACAGCCGCCATCGTCGCTGGAGCAACGGATGGCACTGTGGGCATCGTTGCGAGCCCTGACAGTTTTGTCTTCGCTGACAACGCAACGAATGAAGTCAGCGAGCTAGATGCCGAGAGCGAGGCCAACAGCTCCGCGATGAAGCATCCGCTCGACACCATTGTCACCGTGAGTGCGAACGACTCGTCGGGCACGCCGGTCGTCTCGATTCGTCAAGGGGCTGCTGACGAACAGCCACCGTCGACCACGACGTCAGCAACGCAGCGCCCGCGCACAACGACGACCACGTCGCCATCCGCGCCGCCACCCGCCCAGCCGACAACCACCACAACGTCACCACCGACAACGTCACCACCGACAACCTCACCACCGACAACCTCACCACCGACAACCTCACCACCGACAACCTCACCAC
>JAJCXU010000345.1 GCA_029263275.1 Ilumatobacter sp. | reverse complement strand
CGTAGTAACGGAAGCCGTCGAGGCCGATGTCGTCGATCAGGTCGAGCGGGTTGACCACGTTGCCCGACGTCTTGCTCATCTTCTCCCCGCCGCTGAGCAGCCAGCCGCCGATTGCCCAGCCCTTGGGCAGCTCAACGCCGGCAGACATCAACATCGCGGGCCAGTACACGCAGTGCTGGCGGACGATGTCCTTGCCGATCAGGTGGAAGTCGACTGGCCAACGTTCGGTGTAGTCCTGCGAGTCATCGCCGAAGCCGACTGCAGCGAGGTAGTTGGTCAGTGCATCGAACCACACGTAGGCGACGTGCTTGTCGTCCCACGGGAGGGGGATACCCCAGTCGAGCGAGGTGCGGCTGATCGAGAAATCACGCAGACCCGACTTGATCAATCCGATCGCTTCGTTGCCGCGGTGCTCGGGCTTCAACGCGTTCGGGTGTTTGGCGTACCAGTCGAGAAGCCGGTCTTCGAAACGCGAGAGTCGGAAGAAGTAGTTCTCTTCTTCGAAGTACTCGACCTTGCGGTTGTGGATCGGGCAGAGGTCGTCACCATCCGGCCCGCTGACGAGTTCTTCGTCTTGGTAGTACTCCTCGCAGGCGACGCAGTACTTGCCGGCAAAGGTGTCGAGTTCGATGTCGCCAGCGTCGAAGCAACGCTGCAACAACTCGGTGACGGCGGCCTTGTGGCGGGGCTCGGTGGTGCGGATGAAGTCGTCGTTCGCGATGTTCAGCCGGTCCCACGCGTCGGAGAACTTCGGGGCGATGGAGTCGGTGAACTCTTGTGGCGTGAGGCCGCCAGCCTCGGCAGCCTGCTGGATCTTGAGGCCGTGTTCGTCGGTGCCGGTGAGATACGTCACGTCGTCGCCGAGGAGCCGATGCCAGCGCGTCAGCGCATCGCCGATGATCGTCGTGTACGCGTGGCCGAGGTGTGGCTCGGCGTTGACGTAGTAGATGGGAGTCGTCACATAGAACCGGGACACGCCTGCACGATACCGTCAGCGCGATGAGCGAACCTGAAGGGATTCTGGGCACATTTGCCCAGGCCACAGCTGTCGAATCAATTGGTGATGAAGGGTCGGGCCGATTCGCCGCGGAGATTCACGCCGGATGGGACATCGGCGGCGCGGCGAACGGTGGCTACCTGATGGCGCTCGCGGGGCGTGCGATGGCCGAGGCTGTCGGTCGTCCGCCGTTGTCGTTGACTGCCCATTACCTTCGGCCCGGGCCTGCGGGTCCGTGTGAGATCGATGTTGACATCGTGCGTACTGGCCGACGCCTCGCGACCGCTCGGGCCACGATGATTGTTGACGGCAAACCCACGCTCGAATTGCTTGGCACGTTTGGCGAACAAGTGCCTGACGGCGGGCCGCGCTATTGGCGTGAGGAGCCGGTCGACATCACGCCGTATGAGGAGTGCGCTCCGATGGAGATGTCGAGCGACGGGGGCGGACCTGGGCTGATGGACCGGCTGGCCAGTCGGTTGCACCCGGGCGATGGAGGATTCAGGCGGGGCGAACCGACCGGGGACCCGACGGTGCGCGGCTGGTTTGCACTCGCGGGCGACGAGCCGATCGATGCCATCGGGTTGCTCCTTGCGGCTGATGCGTTCCCGCCGCCGATCTTCAACTCGAATATCCCGATGGCGTGGGTACCGACCGTGGAACTCACCGTGCACGTGCGAGGAACCCCGGCTCCCGGTCCGCTCCGAGTTGCGTTCCGCAACCGATTCATCCACGACGGCTTGCTCGACGAAGAAGGTGAACTCTGGGATTCGACGGGCACCCTCGTTGCCCAGTCCCGCCAGCTCAGCCTGATGCCACGACCCGCCTGATCACACTTGGGGTCAGACCCCAAGTGTGAGTTGGTAGATGTCGCGTTTGGAGCGGCCGGTTTCTTTGGCGACGTGGGCGGCGGCGTCGCGTTTGGACATGCCGCTGGCGATTGCTTCGGTGAGCAGCGACTGGAGGTCGTCGTCGGTGAGCGGGGTGTCGTCGACAGGGGCGCCCTCGATGACAAACACGTACTCACCTCGGGGCGCGCCGATGTCGCTCGCGCCGAGGCAGCCGCGGACGACTTCTTCGTGGAGCTTGGTGAGCTCGCGCGTCACGACGACGGTCCGGTCCGGTCCGCAGGCCTCGGCGAGGTCGGCCAGCGTCTTGAGCGCCCGATGGGGGGCTTCATAGAGCACGGTGGTTCGACGTTCGGAAGCGACGTCCGCGAGCCGTTCGGCTCGCTCGCGGCCCTTGCGCGGGAGGAATCCGTCGAACACGAATCGCGAGGTGTCGAGCCCGCTGATGGTCACGGCCATGATCGCCGCGCTGGGACCCGGGACGGCACTCACCGCGTGGGGGGTTTCGACAACCGCGCGGACGAGCCGCTCGCCCGGGTCGGACACGCCAGGTGTACCCGCGTCGCTCACCACGGCCACGTCGCCGCCGCCATCGAGGACACCGAGGACCCGGTCGATCAAATCGTGCTCGGTGTGTTCGTTGCACACCGCCATGCGTTTCGCTTTGATTCCGGCGTGGTGCAGCAGCAGACCGGTCCGGCGGGTGTCTTCGCAGCAGACGAGATCAGCCGCGGCAAGTACCTCGAGGGCCCGAGGTTGGAGGTCGCCGAGATTTCCGATGGGCGTGGCGACGAGCCAGAGGGTTGCAGACACGAGGCGGGCTCAGTCGTCCTGGTCGCGGACTTCGACGACATCGCCGACACGCAGACCCCAACGAGCGAATGCCCCGGCCTGAGCCTCGATGACAATCCGCGATTTTGGAACCGGCAGCCCCATTCGATGCCGGGGCATCTGGAGTGTTTTCATCACGACTCCGTCAGCGTCGACGAACGCCACGTCGATGGGGAACTTCATGCCGATGGTGTGCACGGATCGACATGGGCGGATCACCAAGGCGCCGTCGAGTTCGGTGCGGCCGAGCAGCCCGCGTCGGCGCTGGGATCGTGTTTCGGCCACCTCGGCGGAGGCCAGCACAC
>JAJCXU010000344.1 GCA_029263275.1 Ilumatobacter sp. | reverse complement strand
AACCGAAGTCGAAGCCCTTCATCAGCTTGCCGATGCTGCCGGTCGGCAGCGAGCCGCCGGGCGACACCTTGTCGACCAGGCCCGGGATCATGCTGGCCAGGCCGCCCTTGGCCTCGTCGCGGGACACGCCAGCTTCGTTCGCGATGCGGTCGACTTCTTCGGCTCCGAGTGCCTGCTCGACCTCGTCCGGGTCAAGCGCTTCATTCTCGCCAGTACCGACCCAGCTGTTGGCCTTGCCACCGAGGCCAGCGCTGGTGAACTTGCCGAGCAAGCCACCGAGGCTGCCGATCGCTCCGCCCTTGAGCAGCATTGGCAAGAGTGCGTCCATCAGGGGGTTGCCGGACTTCGGCGCCTTGCGCCCCATCAATCCGCTGAGCATGTCCATGAGTCCCATGGCGCCGCAGGCTAGGCCCCGATTGTGCGGATTCAGCCACCATCCAGCCCCAATTCGAATCCATCAGCAATCCCCCGGGTCAGGAACTCCCGTGATCCACAGCAGAACCGAACGGCACGCGCGACGCAATCAGCAGCCAGACCAAGAGGCACCACCGACGTACGCCACAACCGAGTGGCCAATCCTTCAACTCAACCGGCGGAGCGGTGATCAGCTCGTCCGAGGTCAAGGCGCGGGACGACGAAGTTGAGCTTGCTCAATGAGGAGTACCCGCAACGCAGAGATCGGGCGATCTGGCGCCGCTCGGTTAGGCCTCCATGACGACGGGGACAATCATCGGCTTGCGCTTCGTGCGCTCGCTGACGAACTTGCCCGCCGCTCGCCGCACCTCGCGCTCGAGTTGCTCGACGTCTCGGACGCCTTCGGCCAGCGCCTTCTCCACCTTGTCCGCCACCGTGTCGCAGGCTTCGTCCAGCAGATCTTCGGCTTCGGGTGCGTACACCCAGCCGCGCGTGATGATCTCGGGGCCGACCAGCACCTTGCCGGTCTGGACGTCGACGGTGACGACCACGACGACCACGCCTTCCTCGGCCAGCTTCTGTCGGTCGCGCAACACGCCCTGGCCGACGTCGCCGACGATGCCATCGACGTAGAGGTAGCCGGACGGCACGCGTCCGACGGGTGCCAGACCGTCGCTGGTCAGTTCGATGACGTCACCGTCTTCGCATTGGATGATCCGGTTGGCTGGCACGCCCATCAGTTCGCCGAGCTTCGCATTGGCAACCATGTGGCGGTATTCGCCGTGGATCGGGACGAACCATTCGGGGTTGACGATCGAGAGGTACGTCTTGATGTCGTCAGCCTTGGCATGACCAGTGGCGTGCACGTCCATGATGCCGGAGTGAACGACCTGTGCGCCGAGACGAAGCAGACCGTCGATGACCTTGTTGACGCTGCCCTCATTGCCCGGGATGGCATGGCTCGACAGCACGACCGTGTCGTGCTCGTTGAGCTTCATCCACCGGTTTTCGCCACGCGCCATCAAGCCCAGCGCCGACATCGGCTCACCCTGGGAGCCAGTCGAGATGATGCAGATATCGCCTGGGTCGTGTTGATCGATCTCCTCGATGTCGATCAGCGACGATTCGGGGATCTTGAACACGCCGAGGTCGAGCCCGAGGCGAATGTTCTTCTTCATGCTCAACCCCAGCGTCGCGACCTTGCGGCCCTCTGCAACAGCGGCGTCAGCGATCTGCTGGATGCGGTGGAGGTGGCTGGCGAAGCTCGCCGTGATGATGCGACGACCGCGCTGCTGCGCGAACAACGACCGAAGGACACCGCCCACGTTCGTCTCACTCGAGGCATACCCCGGCTCCTCGGCGTTGGTCGAGTCGCTCATCAACAGCCGAACGCCCTCGGTCTTCGCGAGCTGGCCGATCCGGGCGAGGTCGGCACGACGGGAGTCGACGGGCGTGAGGTCGATCTTGAAGTCGCCCGAGTGCAGCACGACACCTTGGGCGGTGTGCGCCGCGATGGCATGCGCGTGCGGTACCGAGTGCGTGACCGGGATGAACTCGACCAACAGCGATCCGACGTCGATCTGCTCGCCGTCCTTGATCGGCCGCATGTCGATCTTGGGCATCAGGCCCGCTTCTTCGATGCGGTTGCGGGCGAGGCCGAGCGCGAGCGGTGAGCCGTAGACCGGCAGTGGATCGTCACGAAGGTGGCCGATTCCGTCGCCATCGCGCATCAGATACTGGATGGCCCCGATGTGGTCTTCGTGCCCGTGCGTGAGGACGATTGCCTCGATGCGAGCAGCGTTCTCGCGGAGGTATGTGAAGTCGGGCAGGATCAGATCGACCCCGTGGTGGATCGCGTCGGGGAACATCAGCCCGCAGTCGATCAACATGATCGTGCGGTCAGGATCGTCGGAAGCGCCCTGCTCGATCGCCATGCAGTTGCGACCGATCTCACCGAGCCCACCGAGGAAGACGACCCTGACGGGAATGGTCGGGTCGAGCGGAGCGGTGTACATCTGGGTCATTTCGATTCGATTCGGTCGATTGTCGGGGTCGACGACCTGGTGTCAGGCACCACGTCGTCTCGGATCAAGAAGTGCGGGAGGCAACGAGTCGTTGGTACACGGCACGAGCGGCGTCTTCGGTGCCGTCGGGCTCGGGGCCCATCGGGAGGCGACACACGCCGACCGCATGGCCGAGCGTGCGCATCATCGACTTGGGTTGCACCGGGTTGGGTGCACCGTCGTTGCCTTCGAAGTCGTAGCTCTCGATGAGGAGCCGATTGACGCGCTGGGCTTCCGCGATGTCGTTGCGGTTCCAGGCATCAAACATCTGGACGTGCTCGGGCGCAGCCCAATGAGTACAGACGCCGATGGCTCCGACGGCACCAACGGCCATGAGCGGGAGGTTCATCGGTGAGTCGCCGGAATACACCTCGAAGTCGTCTGGGGCCGCGGCGATGACCTTCGCGGTCTCACTCGGATCGCCCGCAGCGTCTTTCAGAGCCACCACGTTGGTGACGTCATTGGCGAGCCGGATCAGCGTCGAGTTCGACATCTTGCGGCCGGTGCGCTTCGGGATGTCGTACAGGACGACGGGTAGGTCGGTACTCGATGCAATCGCCCGGAAGTGCACTTCGATGCCGGTCTGTGACGGACGGCTGTAATACGGGCTGACGCCGAGGATTCCGGCGATGCCGAGCTTGCTCGCTTCAGCCGTGAGCCCGATGTCCTGACGAGTGTTCGAACCGGTCGTACCAGCGATGACGGGGACGGTGACGGCTGCCGCGATCGCCTCGAAGAGCGAGAGCTTCTCGTCGATCGACAGCGTGGCCGACTCGCCGGTGGTGCCGGCGACGACCAACGACTCATTGCCTTCAGCCACCAGCCACTTCGCCAACGCAACGGCGGCGTCGAGGTCGAGCTCGCCTTGATCGTCGAACGGGGTCACCATCGCCACAGAGACGCGACCAAAGCGCGCCATCAGCAGAACTCACAGAACACGGGAAACATCACGGCAAGAACTTACGTGAAGAATGCGGCAATGGCGCGTTCAAATCTGCCACACCGAAGATCTACGGTCGGGCTTCGAACTCCAGAAGCCCCTGACCGCCGACGAAGCCGGCGATGAAGAATCCCGACGGTTCCAGGTCGCCACAGACCACGGCCAGCTGACCGCTGGCAGCGGCACTGACTGCCGTTTCTGGGCCTTCGGCCCAGAGCTGGTCGGTCCCGTCGACGGTTCCCGTGATCTCGGCGTCACCAGTGGCCGGGTCGATCGTGCCCGCGACCTCGAATCGGCGGCGATACACCTGGTTGTCCGGAGCGCCGCGAATCGTGATGTCCGCCAACCTGACGGTGTCCGCTGCCAACGTGAATGATCCGTCAGCGGCGATGTCCAGGAACCCGGCGGTCTCGCTGTAGTAGTAGGGAGTTTCGAGCGGGCCGAGGACCACCGTCTCCAACATTGCACCGACGCCGACGATGGGGACACCGGTGTACGGCGGGGCAAAGTCTCCACCACAGAGTTCTGTCTGCTCGTCGTCTGCTGCGTTCTCCGGCTCTTCCGATGTGCCGCCATCGCCGGAGCCACCTGATTGCTCCTCGTCGGGGAAGAGCTCGCCAGTCTCCGCGTCGCAGAACTGGGGAATCTCGTGTCTTCCCCCGATCACGAACCCGCCACACTCCTCTTCGCCCTCGGCGTAGGGCCCGTCATAGTCGGCATCAAGAACCACGGCGCCGAGAATCAAGATGTCGACGATTTGCTCCTGGGAATAGCCGCCCAGATGGAGCGCCAAGATCATTGCGGTGGCACTCGCACCCGCCGGCCAGTAGTCCTGCGCGCCAGCATCCTCCGCGGCCTCTCGCCGCAACGTCTCGATCGGCAAGAGATCAGCACGATCCTTCAGAACCCGACGGAAGCCCGTGATGACACCCGACGCTGAGCGACGCGGATCCACCCCGCTGATCGCGCCGTCCGCGGCGAGTGTGGACGCCAGGATTCCTGCTTCGATTTGCGGTCCGTCATAGCCGGCGTCGCCCGCCCGCAGCACGGCGCTCACTGCCGTGTCGTCATCGCCGAGTGCTGCCACCAACTGGCTGGCGAGCGCACTGGCATGGATGACGATTGGATCATCAGCCGAGAACGACGCCGCGTAGCTCGTGGAGTCTTCGCTGCCAGCGGACTGGTCGTCCGTGCTGACGACACCGTCGGTCGACGTCGAGGCGCTCTCGCCACCACAGCTCGTCGCCAACACAGCCACCAGGACGATCGATCGCCTGGCCCAGTTTCGGTTCCACTGCATCACGCCTCCTGCTGTCACCACCATGGTGTCACAAGCGGTCGTTGGTGCTCAGAAACTGCCTTCGGCCGAGCGATCGATGCCCTGGGTGAGGATCAAGTCCTCGTGGAGTTCCATCCATGCATCGTGATAGCTGCCACACATCACGCCCGTGAACATGTTCGTCTCACCATCCTGGAGGCGACGGAGCGTGTCCGCGAGACGAGGCGCGTAGGGCATGAGTCGTTCGAGCACGTCACCCATGGCTGCAACGACGGGCTGAGCGCGTTCGTCGAGCGCGGCAAGGCGGGAGATCACGTCCGCGTCGTAGGCCGCATCGCTGTGATCGTTCACTTCTCCGTTGCGCAGCTGCCAGTCCCCGCAGAGTTCCTTGAAGGAGCCATTGATCTCAAGGAAGGTGGCGTATGACGGCGCCAGCGGAGTGAGGTCAGACCCGGCCAGGTCAGCAGCGAGTCGGTCTGGATACGCGACGCGACCGTCAGGTGTGAGCTGCCAGAGCCCTCGCGCTGCACGGAATTGGGCGTGCCCCTCGGCGAGCATCGCTGCCAGGTGCGCATCGACCTCGGACGCCGACTGCGTCGTCATCTCGGCGAGCGTGTCGACCGTAGCGAAACCCTTGATCCGAAGAGCGTGAAACGTCCGAAATGCGGGTGTCGAGCTGTGTGCCATGGCGGCGAGACTAGTGAACGACGTCAGGCTCAGATCGAGCGGGCGCGACCGATTGATTGCTCAGCTGGTGCGGCTGACGCCGTCGGCGATTGCGGCCGCTGACACGGCAGCGGCAACGGCCATCGACACCGAGCGGTCGAACACCGACGGCATGATGTTCACCTCGCTCAGTTCATCGTCGCTCACCGATTCGGCAATGGCCTTCGCTGCGGCCAGCTTCATGTTCTCGGTGATGTCGGTGGCCTGCGCATCGAGTGCACCGCGGAAGATGCCCGGGAACGCCAGCACATTGTTGATCTGGTTCGGGTAGTCGCTGCGGCCGGTGCCCATCACCCGCACGAGGTCGCCGACGAGTTCCGGGCGAATCTCCGGGTCGGGGTTCGCCATGGCGAAGACGATCGGGTCGGCGTTCATGTTGCCGATGTCGTCGACGGTCAGCACATCAGGTGCACTGACGCCGATGAACACGTCGGCGCCGTGCATCACGTCGGACAACTCGCCCTGCTTGCCGTCGGGGTTCGTGTTCTCGGCAAACCACTGCTTCCAGCTGTTGAGGCCGCCGCGTCCGTCATAGACCGCACCCTTGCTGTCGACGCCGACGATCTTGGTGGCACCGGCTCCGAGCAGAATCTTGCCGATGGCCACGCCGGCAGCGCCGACGCCCGAGATCACGATCGACAGATCGGCCATGTTCTTGCCCGTGATGCGCAGGGCGTTCTGGACCGCTGCCAAGGTGACGACTGCGGTGCCGTGTTGATCGTCGTGGAACACCGGGATGTCGAGCGCTGCCTTCAGCGCCTCCTCGACTTGGAACGCGCCAGGTGCTGCGTTGTCTTCGAGGGTGATGCCACCGAACGTCGGTGCGAGGCGGATGACCGTCTCGATGATCTCCTCGGGGCTGTTGACGTCGAGGCAGATCGGGAAAGCGTCAACACCACCGAATTCCTTGAACAGCAGTGCCTTGCCCTCCATCACCGGCATCGCGCCCTTCGGGCCGATGTCGCCGAGACCGAGCACTGCGGTGCCGTCCGAAACGATGGCAACGGTGTTCTTGCGAATCGTGTACTCGTCGGCGAGGCGCTCGTCGGCAGCAATGGCGTTGCAGACTCGTGCGACGCCCGGCGTGTAGGCCATCGACAGATCGTCCTGATCGCCGACGGGAAGGAGCGACAGCACCTCGATCTTGCCGCCTTCATGCATCTTGAACGTGCGGTCCCACCATTCATGGAGTGTGATGCCGTCCGTCCCCTCGACGGCAGCGACGACGACCTGCTGATGGTCGACGCTCTTGCAGTTGACCACGATCTCCCGATCGACGACGGAACCCTTCGCCACGAACGAATCGACGGCGTAGATGTTGCCGCCCGCTTCACCGATGGACGCGGCAAGACGACCGAGCACGCCGGGGACGTTCTCCAGAGTCACGCGGAGCGAGATCGAGTACTGCGTTGCGGGAGGCGTCGACATAAGGCGCCGAATCTATCCGCAACACCCAGCCCTCCCTTCCGCCTCCCCAACCCGAGGATCATGAGCCTGCGAGCACGCCTCGCGCCCAGAGACTCATCGCCCGACCCTGTAGCACCCAAGCGATGAGTCTGCGGGCGCACTACCCGCCCCAATTCTCATCGCTGCGTTCGTCGTTGGGGCGCCCCTGACAGGTGTTTGGATGGCGGGGAAGCTGCCGCCCACTCCGACTGGAGCGTGCGATAGGTGACGACAAGCTCGGCAACTGTTGCGGGGAGCGCAGCCCCGAAGCGGTCGGGACCAAGCCGAGTCGTCTCCCAGCCAAGTCTGCTCGCCGAGCGATCACGGCGACCGTCCCGAGCCTTGCCCGCCGTCTCGGCATGTGTCGGAAACACATCGACCTCGATGGCCCAGCGCAAGCGCGGAACGGCAAGATCGAAACGCGCGTGCCCATACCCCGGAAGCTCGATGCGATGCTGCCGCACCAATCCGACGACTCCGGCCGCCTGCAATCGGCGTCCGAGCAACACCTCGGGATGCGATTCGGCCGCACCGTCAAGGCGGCTGACTACCAGACGGAGATACCTGTTGAGCCAGGGTCGTTGCGATGAGATCCAATCGGCGGCGACCGCGATGAACTCGTCGACTCCGACATCCCCGTCATGCGCAACCTGTTCGATCACCGAGAGCAGGTCGTCGTCGCTCAACCAGCGAGCGAGGTCGAGCGCCGTTCGAGCTCGCGTCGTCAGCGAGATCCCATCAGGTCGGTGCACCACATCACGCTCATGATCGATCGCTGCGGTGCGGTAGGACTCAACCCAGGGGGCGATCATGGGTTGGCTCGCTGGCGGGGCAATCACGTGCACCTTGAGGCGAGAACGAAGCCCACGAAACTGCCACAGGCGTCCGGCCGTCGGACCCGCGATCACAATTTCCGGATGAGCGGCACAGACCGCAGCGCAACGGCCCGCGAACGTCAGCGACTGCCCACGCAGGTGGTACACGCCGGTGAGCACGTCACGCAAGATGCCCGCCCTTCGCAACCGCTTGATGAGATGGGGCGAGACACCGAGCTCGATCAGAGCAGAACGAGCGGCGACTCCGTGGTGCGCCTCGAACAGATCGAGAGCGTCAGGTGACAGATGATGCATCTGTTCCTCCGTGTTGAAGTCAACGGGACGGAGGGAGTCGGTTGCGCCAGCGTATCCACGAGCGATCTCAACGTGGCGATGAGTTTGCGATCGAACAGCGCGCCCGCGAACTCATCGCTGGTGCCGTGATCCAGGAGGCGATGAGCCTGGTGGCGCGACGCTCGCCCGCAGACTCATCGCTCCGACTGGATCACCGCAGAGGGGGCTGGTTAGCAGAGGGGGCGGGGTTAGTGGTTGGCCATGGGGTCGGGGGCGTCGCTGCCGAGTTCGAACTTGAGGTATTCCTCGCCGGTGTCTTCCCAGTCTTCGAACTGAATGACGCCCATCTCTTCGAAGCGGCGGCGCAGCCACTGGTCATTCCGATCGAGCAATCCGAGCTTCTTGCTGTTCGGCACGATCTTCGAGAAAAGCATCTGCTGGAACACATCACGCGTCGGGTCACGGAGCACGATCGGCAGGACGTCCTTGGGGGCGACGCCCATGCGCTCCCACACTTCCTGCGAGAGGAAACGGTCGCGCATGCGCACCGCTGCCTCGAATGCGAACTCTTGACGGTCCATCATCTCGGCGTCGGACATCTCGTCGTACACCTCTTTGAGCGAGAGCACGCCGAAGGCCACGTGACGCGCCTCGTCGGCCATCACATAGCGGAGCAGCTTCTTGAGGAGCGGCTCGTCGGTCATCTGGTGCATGAACCCGAACGCAGCGAGGGCGAGGCCTTCGACCATCACCTGCATGCCGAGATAGGTCATGTCCCACCGGCTGTCGTTGATGATGTCGTCGAGCAGCATCCGGAGGTGAGCGTTGACTTGATAGCCACCGTCCATCTTCTCGTCGAGGTATCGCCCGAACACTTCGACATGGCGGGCTTCGTCGACGACCTGAGTGGCGGCATAGAGCTTGGCGTCGTACCAGGGCACGG
>JAJCXU010000343.1 GCA_029263275.1 Ilumatobacter sp. | reverse complement strand
GAGCGATGGCTGCAAGGGCCAACCGGCGGCTTGATCCTCGGTGTCGGCCTCATCGTCCTGACCTTCGTGTTGCCTGGAGGAATCATCTCGGGCATCCGCAAGATCCGAGCCCGATTCGTACAAGTACTGCCGCAACGCCCGGCCCTCGCAATGGCTGGTGCCGGAGCAGGATCGGTTCTCGACGGCGACGTCGAGGCTCAGGCCGCGGGCGGCGGCAACGACAGTCCGACCAGCTCTGACGAGGGCTGACCGACTACGGTCGCAATCGAACACCGAAGACCAGATCTCGGTGCGTAGGGGGAGCATCCGATCTGACGATTTCGTCGGGTCAGGGTTTCTGAGCGTCATCGGACAAGCGCCGAGCAGTCGGCATCACAACAACACCAACAGGGGAGAACATGCGAACATCACGTATCAAGCGATCCGTTGCAGGACTCATGGCCGCAGGCCTGATCTTTGCAGCGTGTGGCAGCGACGACGAACCAGCGTCGACAGACGCACCGACCGAAGACACGACGGCCGGCGAGCCGGCTGAAGAACCAGCTGAAGAACCAGCTGAAGAGCCGGCTGAAGAACCAGCTGAAGAGCCGGCTGAAGAACCAGCTGAAGAACCCGCCGGCGAAGCCCTGGCGCTCGAAGGCGACGTTGAAATCGCTGCCGGCACCACGCTCGCTCTCGGAGAATGCCCTGACGATTGGGATGCGCTCCAGGGCGTCGACGGTGACGAGATTCGCATCGGCCAGACACTCCCGCAGTCAGGCGCACTCGCTGCGTTTGGTGCCATCGGTGAAGGCATGCAGATGTACTTCGACTACACCAACGCCACCGATCCGATCGAAGGCAAGGACCTGGTCCTGATCGCCAAGGACGACGGCTACGAAGCCGGCCGCGCCGTGGCCAACGTCGAAGAAATGCTCGACTCCGATGACATCTTTGCGTTCGCGCACAACATCGGTACGCCGATCAACTTCGCCATCCGTCCCATCACCGATGAGGCCTGCGTCCCGCAGCTGTTCAACTCCTCGGGCTTCCCCTTCTGGGGCGACCCGGCGAACTTCCCGTGGACCGTCGGCAACATCTTGAACTACGCCACCGAGACGGAGATCTGGTGCGCCGACATCAAGGCGAACATCGGTGAGGACGCCACTGTGGCAGCGCTCATCATGAACAATGACTTCGGCAAGACGTACCAGCAGACGCTGAACGAGTCCGACGCATGCGCCGGCCTCGACATCGTGTCCGAGCAAGTCCACGACCCGGCAGGCGCCGACGTCACCAACGAAATGACCACGCTCATCGCCACCGATGCTGACGCGTTCCTCGCTGGTACGACCGCAAAGTTCTGCTCGCAGTCGACGGCAGTGCTCGCCGGTTCCGAATGGCGTCCGACGACGTACATGTCCTACACCTGCAACAACCTGTCGTCGTTCTTTGCTCCGGTTCAGGAAGCAATTGAAACGCTTGCCGCTGACGAGGCCGGCCCGGTCATGGCCAACTCGAACAAGGTCTGTGGTGACCCGGCGTACGCCGACGATCCGAAGATCATCGAGATCGAGTCGATCCTCGCTGAGTACGGCAACGTCACCTGCGCCGACGGTTCGTTCTCGACCGGCATCCTGTACGGCGAATTCATCGTCGACGTGCTGCGCTCAGCAGCTGCACTTCCGGGTGGCCTGAACCGGGTCAACCTGATGGCAGCCGTGTGGAATGCAGACACAGCGAACGACTCCCTCCTGGGTGGCACGCTCAAGCTTGACGGCGTGAACGATGCCTACTGGACCGAAGCAGCCCAGCTGCAGCAGGTGACCATCACTGATGGCGCACTCGCATTCGCTCCGACCGGCGACCTGGTCGACTTCGAAGGCCAGGGCGGTTCCTACGGGAGCTGAATTCCCACGCTGATCTGATCAGCTGAAAACGGCAAGAGCCCGTCACCTCCTCAGAGCTTGAGGAGGTGACGGGCTCTTTCGCGTTTGCGGAGCGTTCGATCAGCCGCCGAGGTCGGTACAGCCGAGGAGATCCGTCGCCAGTTCCACCGAGCGGGCGTCGTCGCCGCCGTCGGAGAGCGCTTCGATCTCGTCGTCGCTGTAGTTCTTGAACACTGCATCGATGCAATCGCCGTCAGCCGTGCCGCCGATCTCTTCCATGTCTTCGATGAACTTGTCGCGAGTTCCGGAGCGATCGACGCCGCCGCAGGCCGCCAGGGTGAGTGCGCCGATGGCGACGATGGCGGTGAGCTTGTTCTTCATGTGGGTTCCCCTATGTGGTGGTGATGTGGTGGTGAGTTGTTCAGGTGATGAGGTGTTCGGGTGGCGAACGAAACGCTGACGAAAATGACGCGCCGTTCACATGTACGGGGTGCATGGTGGCAGACCAGCGTCAACCAGACCGTGATTTTCGACATTTCCCCTGTTCAGGGGCGTCGCGAGATGTTCACGGTGAACTCGCCTTCGACATCGATGACGGTGTCGAACTCCCAGATGCCGCCGGCGTCGTCGATTGCCTGACAGGCGAATCTTGTCCCGACGTTCTGGTCGATCGGGGCGTCGCAGTTGACGCTGGTGAAGGCGGTTTCGACCGCAGCCGCCACTTGGTCTGCGATGTAGGTCTCGGCCTCGGACTTGAAGTCGGCCGCGGAGGTGAAACAGCCGGCGAGGCACACGGCGCTGCAGGCAACACCCGCCAGCCGGAAGATTCGCCGTCGACGCATCGGACCAAGCTACTGCGCTGGAACCG